>NZ_JBEXOV010000034.1:0-72253 GCF_040611715.1 Streptomyces sp. NPDC006544
GTCGTCTTCTGGTTGCCGTAGATCTGCTGGGCACCGTTCCCGTTGACGGTGTTGACCCCGTTGTCGTTGCCGATGGCCATGGCCGGGGCCGCGACTGCGGCGCCCGCTCCCAGGATGGAGGCGGTGGCAGCGGCGGTGGCCATCATCTTCTTGATCATCACGAGTCTTTCTTTTGCACGAGTGCGCGGTAGTCAGCGGCTTGATCAACGGCCTGATCCGGCACAGGTGTCTCTGATTCACCCGATCGGCCCTGATCACCCCACGACGCGTCGAAGTCCTCCGCCGAGACCGTGCCCGCTCGGAACGCGCCGCGCCGGGACCGGCCGGTTCAGGGGCGGGCGGGCGTCCGGCGTAGGACCAGGGAGGCGAAGCCCCAGGTGTCGCGGTAGACGCGCAACCATTCCGAGCGGCGGGTGGTGGCCGTCGTGAGCGCGTGCGCGCTGTCCGGAGCGTCGGGGTGGTCCAGAGCCCATGAGGCCAGTGCTCCCCAGCAGGCCCATTCGTAGTCGTCCAGCTCACGGCGCGTGCTGACGTGCCCCTCGACGGGAGTCCATCCGTCGGCGACGACGTGGTCCACGGTGGTTGCGAGGTCGGTGAGGTCCCCGAGCATCTCGACGGCTTCCTCGGACGGGGCGCGGTCCCAGAACCCCTCACCGATCAGTACGCGGCCCTGGGGAGACAGGTGCGTGCGGGCCGCCGCGAGGGTGGGCAGTAGACCGCCGAAGGCGTGCGCGGCCCCGACGCTGATCACCAGGTCGAACGGCTCCGTGGACACGAAGGCCTGGGCCTCTTGGTGGTGCAGGGTGAGGCGGTCCTGGACGCCGAGGTCGGTCGCTGCCCGGCGGGCCTGCGCCAGGGCGTCCTCGGAGATGTCCACGCCTTCGGCGCGCACGTGCGGGTGGGTGACCAAGGCGCGCAGGAGCCATTCCCCGCTGCCGCAGCCGAGGTCGAGTACGCGCTCCCTGCCGTGGGGGAGCCCGCGTGCCAGCAGTCGACGTACGGAGTCGTCGTCGAGCGGAGACTTTATCGGGTGGTCGGCGTGGGCGATCCTGGAGATTTCTTCACGGTTCACCGGCGCAGCTTGTCAATGACGGAGGTCACCGGCACCTCCTTTTCCTCCATGGGGCGGACCCGTCCATGGACCGGGTGCCTTCAAGGAGCCTTCGGCCAAGCGCCCTTGACCTCTGCTCTCTCGCGGCGGCCCGCCCGCACCGGCGGTTGCGGGCGGGCGGCCGCGAGCGCTCGACAACTGCCGCGCGGCGTCCTCGTAGGTGATCGCCTCCGGGCCGGTGGGAACCTGGGTCGGCCCGCCCCGCACCGCCGTGCTCAGCAACGAGGCCGCCGCTGCGGCGACGTCCCGAGGATCGGACGCCGCGCGCGGGTGAGCGTGAACCTGCGGCCGTGAGGTGAGGGTTTATCGCTCCCCAGGGAGAGGGTTTTTGCCGCAACGACGAGAGCGGAATGTTCTCACCTACCGGGGCGGGTATGGCGTGCTACTGTCGATCTCAGTTGCAGTCTTGGTTCCCACGAATTCAAGCACACCCTCCGTTGGTATTATTAGACGCTGGAAGTGTGCTTTGCATTTCCGCCGATTTCCGGTCGGGGCAATCATCGCGGCGACTCCGGATCCGCACAGTGCGAGTCCGGGCATTGCCCCAAAGGAGATTGATATGGCATCTGGCACCGTGAAGTGGTTCAACGCGGAAAAGGGTTTCGGCTTCATCGAGCAGGAGGGCGGCGGCGCTGACGTCTTCGCTCACTACTCGAACATCGCCGCCCAGGGCTTCCGCGAGCTTCAGGAAGGCCAGAAGGTTAACTTCGACGTCACGCAGGGCCAGAAGGGCCCGCAGGCCGAGAACATCGTTCCCGCCTGACGCTGACGCGTACACGCAGCTGGGGCTCGCACCTTTCGGTGCGGGCCCCAGCTGCGTTGTCCTGTCCTCCCGCGCCCCGCGCAGCGATGCGCTGGCCTCCCGGGGGCGGGTGGGCCGGCCAGAACGCGCCCCCGACCTCGTGTCGGCCGCCCGCGGCCGTGGTGGCCGTCGCCCCGTAGGCGTCCTTCCCCGCGTCGCGCCCGCCCTGGGCGTGGTTGCGACGGTCTTCGAACCGTTCCCGTAGGTGTGCGCGTAGCCGCCGCCTGGGCCGTGGGCGCGACGGCCAGACCGAGCGGCAGCGTCATACGCCGACGCCCCACGCGTGCGGGGCGCGCAACGGCTTCGCCAGTTCGTCCAAGCCGTGCACGACCACCTCGGCCCGCCGAGGCCGCCGTCCCGCCAGGGCCCCGACACTACGCACGCACGGCGCAGCATGCAACGTCAGACTGAAAGATTTCTGAAGTTGCATCAATTTTCTGATGCAAGGCGGTTGTTGTTTACCGCATCGCTCGCGCTGCCCCAAGGGTGACCGGCCAGTTTCAGTTGCCTCGTGGAGGCGGGTGCATTCGCCTGCGTCAAGCCGTTGACCTGCTGATACGAGCCGCAACGCGGCCCGGCTCCCTCGGGCGCGGCGCGCTGGTGCGGCGGCCCGCCCCGAGGCGGGCCGGTCCGCGGGCGAGCGATGCGGCGGGGATCGAACTGAACACAACCATTGACATCACTTCTCAACAGGCAACACAGTTCAACTTCTTCCAACATGCCGCGCCATGAGAGGAGTTACCCCTACCAGCCGCCCGCCCCACCCCGGGCGGCGCCCGACGCGAAGCGGCCGCGGTGGACGCACGCGTGCGACCGCGAGTACGGCGCAGTGACTCGCCCGGCCCGAGGCAGCCCCGCCGCGCCCCGGCATGGGCGCGATCACAGGTGGTCGCCGCCCGCGCGACCGCAGGACTCCGGCGGCGTCCCGCACCGCCCGGTCGGCCGACGTCCGGGACGACGTGACCGGCGTCGCGCGAAGGCGGACGGGTCCGGACCGCCGACGGCCGCCAGGGCCGCTGCGCCGCGGCCTGTTCCGCAGCACCGGAGAGCGACGGTCGAGGTCTGCGGCCGTCCTCGAACGACGAACACCCCCACCCGAAAGGATCCCTCACACATGCGTCGTCTCGCCTGTGTCCTGTCCGCCGTGCTCGCAACAGCCGGCACCGCGATCGCCCTTCCCGTCACCCCCGCGGTGGCGGCGGCAACGGCAGGGCCCTATGTCATCGAAGTCGAGAACATGTCGCTGACCAACTTCGCGACGGACACCGTGAACCACACCTGGAACGACACGCCGGTCGAGAACGTCACCTATGCCCGGGGTGCGGCAGGACAGACGAGCACCGCCAGAACGACCTTCAACGGCTCTGACGGAACCTATGACCTCATCACGCGCTACAACGGCAAGACCGCGAACGGAGTGACGTACAAGATCTCCGTGAACTCCACCGCCGTGGATTCATGGGCCACGTCCCAGCGGTACGGCCGTGACTACACCGACCCGATGAGCATCGACACCCGTACGTCGAGCAAAGTAGCGCTGAAGGCCGGTGATGTCATCGAGCTGGTGGCCACGTCCGCCGGCGAGGTACCGCGCGTCGACAGGATCACGATCCAGAAACACGTGGGGGCGCCCACCAGCACCCTGACCATAGATTCTCCGAACGCGACGCTGAACGACGGCTTCAAGTGGGGCAAGGACCGGGCCCTCGGCATGACGTTCTACCCGGGGAACCCGATGATGGGACACGAACCCGAGTGGTGGCGCCTCAAGAACGCCGCGCACACATCGGTGGAACCCGGCTACTGGGGTGCCTACACCAGCCGGGAGTCCTACTACAACCGGGACATCGCCCACCAGTCGGACGGCGCGCACGCGCTCGGCCTGGACGCCGAGACGTTCAGCATGCTGAGGACGTTCGCGGCCGATGCCGACGATCCGGGCCAGAACGGCTGGCCGCTGTGGGCCCACAGTTCCCACGGAGCCATGTACTACATCGACGGCACCGGCTTCCGGGAACTGCCGTCGCCCTTCAACCTGATGACCAAGGCGTACAAGCAGTACCAGTGGACCGGCAACGCGGACTGGATCAACGATCCGGCCCTCTCCGCCTACTACGACTCGACGATGGGCTCGTTCCTCACGAACCACGAGGTGACGTGGAACGACGCGAACCCGGCCGCCGACCAGCCGGTTGCGAAGAAGCAGCCCGGCGAGTACACGGCGACGTTCTTCGAGTTCCCGAACGAGAATCTCGTCTCCGCGGGCGATTCGCTCGGGTACCAGTACCAGTCGATGCTGGCCTACGCCGAAATCCTGAAGGCGAAGGGTGACACCGCCAACAGTGCGAAGTGGGCCGATCGCGCGAAGCGGGTGCAGGACCACTTCGAGGCGAACTGGTGGGACGCGTCGAACAACCGGTACGTCCGCGGCAAGGACGCCGCCGGCACGGGCTACAGCAGCTGGGGGCACGAGGCCAGCTTCCTGACGATGCTGACCGGGCTCGGCGACCACGGGTCGAGGACCAGCAGCTCCCTGGACTTCATCGCCGCCAACGATGACGGTCTGAACGTCGAGGCGACCTCCTACCTGCCGGAGATGTACTACCAGTACAACCGGTCCTCGGAGGGCTGGGGCTGGCTCAAGAAGCTCATGACCGGCAAGGACACCTACCCGGAGATCTCGTTCCTCGCGGTCAGCAGTGTGATCGACGGCATGATGGGGGTGCAGCCGGACGCCCCGAAGGACAAGGTGGCCACCGTCTCCCGGCTGACCTCCGAGACGCCCTGGGTGGAGATCGACCACCTCAAGGTCGGCGACAACGACCTGAAGCTCAAGCACACCGGTACCACCGGTTCCACGTTGACCAACAACTCGGGTGGCACCGTCAACTGGGAAGCCCAGTTCTACGGAACCCCCGCCTCGATCACCGTGAACGGCACCGCGTACACGCCGCAGACCAAGTCGCTGTACGGCAACACCGTGTCCTACGTGAACGTACCGGTGGCCGCCGGTGCGTCCGTGACCGCGACCGCCGGGACGGTGGTGGGCGACACGACGGCCCCCACCGCGCCGGCCGGCCTCGTGTCGAGCAACGTGACGTCCAAGAGCGTGGACCTGAAGTGGACGGCGTCGTCCGACGACGTCGGCGTGACCGGTTACAAGATCTACAGCGGTGCCGCCCTCGTCGGATCGTCGACGGGTACGAGCTTCACCGCGACGGGCCTGTCGGCCTCGACGCCGTACACGTTCACGGTCAAGGCGGTCGACGCCGCGGGGAACCTCTCCGGAGCCGGCAACGCCGTCGACGTCACCACCTCCGCCGCCGGCGGAAGCGGACAGGCGGTCGATCTGAGCGACCTCAACTGGGCCGACGCCAGAAGCGACTCCGGCGCCGTGCAGAAGGACAAGAGCGTCGACGGGCACCCGATCAAGCTGAACGGCGCCGCCTACGCGAAGGGCATCGGTACGCACGCCAACAGCACGGTCACCTACGCCCTGGACGGTGGCTACGCGCGGTTCCGGTCGGACGTCGGTGTGGATGACGAGGTCGGCGCGAACGCGACGGTCAGGTTCGAGGTGTGGGGCGACGGCGTCAAGCTGTACGAGAGCCCGGCGGCGATGACGCCGTCGAGCGCGACGCAGTCCGTCGACGTCAGCGTCGCCGGTGTGAAGTCGCTGGTCCTGAAGGTGACGGACGCGGGCGACGGCATCAACAGCGACCACGCCGACTGGGCCGGGGCCAAGCTGATCCGGAACGCCCAACTGCCGACGGCCCTCAGCGAACTGAACTGGACCGGTACTCCCACGATCGGGTCGGGCACCGTGCAGAAGGACAAGAGCGTCGACGGGCACCCGATCAAGCTGAACGGCGCCGCCTACGCGAAGGGCATCGGTACGCACGCCAACAGCACGGTCACCTACGCCCTGGACGGTGGCTACGCGCGGTTCCGGTCGGACGTCGGTGTGGATGACGAGGTCGGCGCGAACGCGACGGTCAGGTTCGAGGTGTGGGGCGACGGCGTCAAGCTGTACGAGAGCCCGGCGGCGATGACGCCGTCGAGCGCAACGCAGTCCGTCGACGTCAGCGTCGCCGGTGTGAAGTCGCTGGCCCTGAAGGTGACGGACGCGGGCGACGGCATCAACAGCGACCACGCCGACTGGGCGGGCGCCCAACTGCTGCGGTAACACCGGCCGGCCGGGCCGGCGGGGAGCCCTCGAGGCGACCGGCCGGCCCCGTGCCATCGCAGAACATCATCTCGAAGGGGTGGACCCCGTCGAGGGCCGGCACGACGGCCCGGTGGGTCATCCCAGGAGTCATGGCCAGATATTTTCACATCGTGTCACTCCAGCCACTCGAACGCCCGGACGCCGCCCGGCATCCTTGATCACATGACGACGAAGACACGGAACGAACAGGCCGCGCCGGGCGGGCGGGTCAGGCGGGCCGGGGCCTCGCCGGCCTCACGGGCCACAGGAACCACAGGGGCCACCACCTCGGCGACCATCGGCGCCGTCTCGACGCAGGGAGTCCGACAGTGACCACGTACGTCCTCGTTCCCGGTGCCTGGCACGGCGCCTGGACCTTCGAGCCGCTCGCCCGCGCACTGCGGGGCGCCGGCCACCACGCCTATCCGCTGACGCTGACGGGACTGGGCAGCCGCAAGCACCTGCTGACCCCCTCGGTGAACCTGGACACCCACATCGCCGACGTGGTGAACCTGCTGGAGGACGAGGCGGTCACCGATGCCGTGCTCGTCGCCCACAGCTACGGGGGCATGGTCATCACCGGCGCCGCCGACCGGGTCCCCGAGCGGGTGAAGGGGCTCGTGTACGTGGACGCGATGGTCCCCGAGGACGGTCAGTCCACCTGGTCCCTGGTGACGGACAACGAGCGCGCGTGGTACCTGGACGGCGCCGGGGACAACGGATACACCAGCGCCCCCCTCCCGTTCTTCGACCCGCGCGCCACCCCGCACCCGCTGGCCTCGCTGCTCCAGGCGGTCCGCCTGGAGGGCGACCTGACCCGCTTCGCGGAGAAGTCGTACGTGTACGCCACGCGGTGGCCCACGCCGTCACCCTTCACGGAGCTGTACGAGCGGCTGAGCGGCTCGCCCCAGTGGCGTACGCACGCCGTCGAGAGCGGTCACAACGTCATGCGGGAGGCGCCCGATCAGCTGCTGAAGGTGCTCCTGGGCCACGCCACGGCGACGTGAACGACGCACCGGGTCCGTGCCCCTCCCGCCGCTGCGTCGGCGGGAGGGGCGGTGGCACGTGACACGGGTGCTATCCGGTCAGCCTGGATGGACGTTCGATGAACCGCGTACGGCCGACCGCAGGTCAACTGCCCCTCGTAGGGGCGACGGGCCGGGTGTCACCCTCCGTTTTCGCGTGACCCCGCAGGGCTCGCACCCGCCTGAACTGCCCGAACGACCATTCGGTCGTTCCCAGGAGGGGGCGTGTCCGTAAATCGGTGTTCGATGTGCGCACCCCCTTCGGACGCGGCAAGCTGAGCGATGTCCAGTCGATGTAACGCAGGCAACTACTGCGTGAGTCCTTTGAATTGAAAGTGAGTCCGTCGTGCGTCACCGCATCGCTGCCGTCTCCGCCGCTGCCCTCCTGACCCTGGCAGGCGCCACCGGCATCGCGGAGGCAAAGCCCGCCAGCCTGTACGCCCCGTCCGCCGTGGTCCTCGCCGTCGCCCAGGGCGAGGACGCGACCACCGTCGTGCGGGCGTCCGCCCTCAGCTGCGCACCTACCCCCCAGGGAACGCACCCCGACCCCAAGGCCGCGTGTGCGGCCCTCACCGCCACCTCCGGCACCCTCGAGACGCTCCTGGCCGCCCCGGACTCCGACCGTGCGTGCCCGATGCACTACGACCCCGTCACCGTCACCGCGGACGGCGTCTGGAAGGGCAAGCGCGTCTCCTGGAAGCACACCTTCTCCAACGGGTGCGTCATGGCCGCGACCTTCAACGGGAACGCCGTCTTCGCGTTCTGACGGCCCCTGCCCGAACCGGTCCGGCCCCGTACGTCCGCCCCCGCCCCCGCCCCCTCCCCGGCGGGGCGCGGGTGCACGGGGCCGGACGGGGTTCGCTCCGCCTAGACCGGCGGCGCGGCCTCCGCGGCGACGGGAATGTCCAGCTGGTCGGCCACGTCGGCGAGCGCGCTTCCCAGGGGGAGCGCGACCCGGGTGACGGCATGCTGGTCACCCCTGGTCACGTCCCGGTTGACGATCAGCACCGGTTTCCCGGCCTGGGCCGCCTGACGCACGAACCGCAGTCCGGACATCACCGTCAGCGAGGAACCCAGGACCAGCAGGGAAGCCGCCTCACGGACCAGCTCGCGGCAGTTCTCGACCCGCCGCGGCGGAACGGCTTCCCCGAAAAACACCACGTCCGGTTTGAGGATGCCGCCGCACACCGCGCAGGGCACCACCCGGAAGGACCCGACCTGCTCGTCGGTGAGGTCGGCGTCACCGTCCGGATTGATCCCGGCCGCCATCGGATCGAACCCGGGGTTGGCTGCCTCGAGCCGCACGGCCAGCTCACGGCGGGCGCTGGAGCCACCGCAGGACAGGCAGACGACCCGGTGCAGGCTCCCGTGCAGTTCCACCACCCCGTCACTGCCGGCCACCTGGTGCAGCCCGTCGACGTTCTGGGTGATCACCCCCGAGAGCAGCCCGCTCCGCCCGAACGCTGCCACCGCCCGGTGTCCGGCGTTTGGGCGGGCGCGGCCGAAGGTGCGCCAGCCGAGGTGGCTGCGCGCCCAGTACCGGCGCCGGGCCCGGGCACTGCCGATGAAATCCTGGTAGGTCATCGGGGTGTGCCGGCTCAGGCTCCCCCCTTCGCTCCGGTAGTCGGGGATGCCCGACTCCGTGGAGATGCCCGCCCCGCTCACCACCAGCACCCCGCCGGCGCTCAGCACGTCGGCGACCGGCGCGACACTCGTGGTGCCGGCGGGCAGGCCCTCGGCGGCGGTCCAGCTCAAAGTGGGACGCATGCGCATGCCGCCAGGGTACGGAACCCCGCGGCCGACCGGAGGAGCCGAGCGGCCGGACGCGGGGAGCGGGAAGGACACGTCCCGGGGGAGGAAGGACCCGTCCCGGGGGGAAGGACCCCTCCCAGGGGGAACGGTCGGTCAGGGCAGGATCTCGACGTACCCGTCGGTTCCGTGCACGCGGATCCGCTGCCCGTCCCGGATCAGCCGGGTGGCCCGCTCCACGCCCACGACCGCCGGCAAGCCGTACTCCCGGGCGATCACCGCGCCATGGGTCATCAAACCGCCCACCTCCGTCACCAGACCCGCGATCCCGACGAACAGCGGCGACCAGCTGGGGTCGGTGAAGGTCGTGACCAGGATGTCGCCCGCTTCGAGATCGGCCTGCGCCAGGTCGAGGATGACGCGCGCCCTGCCCTCGACGGTGCCGGCGGAAACGGCCAGACCGGTCAGGGCGCCGGCCGGTACGTCGTCGCGCCGGTAGGCCCCGGTGACGGCCTCCCCGTCCGATGTGAGCACCCGGGGCGGCGTGAGCGCCCGGTACGACCGGAACGCTTCCTTGCGCTCCCGGATGAGCTGGTGATCCACCCGGTTCGAGCGCGCGACCTCGTGGAATTCCTGGAACGTGAGGTAGAAGACGTCCTCCTTCTCAGGAAGCACCTCGGCCCGCACGAGGCGTTCGGCCTCCTTGAGCAGGGCTTGCTTGTAGACGAAATAGCGGCTGATGATGCCGTACTTCGGGTACTCCCGGTACCCGATGAACGTTCTGACCCGGTCGATCATCCGCTTCGCCTCTTCGGCCTTGCGGTCTCCGTCGGGCAGGACGCGCAGCCGTGACAGGACGTCCTGCTCCTTCTCCAGGGCCTTCTGCCGCCCCTGCTCGAAGCGTCGCTCGGCCGCGCCCGGCTCGAAGTTCCTGACGTTGTCGAGGATCAAGGGCACGAGGGTGGTGGGGCGCTCGCGCCACCGCGGCCTCGTGATGTCGATCTCGCCGACGCAGCGCATGCCGTACCGGTCGAGGTAGGACTCGATGGCGTCCCGCGCCCCGGTGCCGCCCGGGAGCTTCGCCAGCCCGTCCAGGAAGTCCTCGTCCTCCACCCCCTGCAAGAACGCCACGACCTCCGCCTGCGGGCGGATCACGTCCGCGACGTCGAGCAGCGCCAGCCCCATCTCCGACGTGATGTTGCCGGGGGCGGACAGCGTGAGCGTGTCGACCGCGTTCCTCTCGCCCAGCCACTCCTGCAGGGTGTCGCCCAGCCACCATGTGGCCTCCATCCCCGCCATGACCGCCTGGATGCTCAGCGGATCACCGAGGACGCGCTTGTGCTCCTCGAAGGCCTCCAGCAGGAAGTCGAACAGGGCTGGTCCGCTCTTCGTGCGGATGTCGCGCTCCAAGGCGGAGACGGACGCCTGGCTGCGCTCGACCAGCTCGGTGACGATGGCCGGGTCGGTCTCGACGGGGGCGGGCGCACCGCCCGTCGTGGGCCTGCCGCCGGGATGCGCGTCCGGGACCGACGGGACGAAGCCGTCACGGTCGAGGACGGTCTCCAGAGCGTCCCTGACCAGCGGATCGCCCTTCCCCAGGACGTCCAGGAGGCCGGCGCGGCTCGCGGGCGAGGCCAAGCGTCCGGTGACGTCGACGAACAGCCTGCCGCCGGCCTCGTGCATCGCCACCATGGCCGTCAGCTGCCACATGGAGAAGCCCAGGGGCTTCATGGCGTCGGTCATCATCTGCTGATGGCCGACGGAGACGTAGACGTGATTCTCCTCGTCCGCGGTCTCGGGCACGGGGAACAGGGTCGTGATCGGCCGGCTCTGCACGATCTGGAAGCCGTCGTCGACCAGGCACCATTCGATGTCCTGCGGGCGGCCGAAGTGCGCTTCGATCTGCCGCCCGAGCCGTACGAGCCGCACGACCTGTGCATCCGTCAGCGCCGGCTGCCGCTGCCGCTCCGGGGGGACCGGCACCTCCCGCGTGCCGCCGTCCGGCAGGGCGTGAACGGCACGCTGTTGGGCGGCGATCGTCTTGGCGACGATGGCGCCGTCCCGCACGCTGAAGACGTCGGGGTTCACCAGGCCGGAGACCAGGGCCTCACCGAGGCCGAATCCGGCGTCCACGGTGGAGACCTTGCGGTTGCCCGTGACGGGGTCGGCCGTGAACAGGATGCCGGCCGACTGCGGGAAGACCATTTCCTGCACGACCACGGCCATGTGGACCGAACGGTGGTCGATGCCGTTGCGCCGGCGGTAGGTCACGGCCCGCTCGGTGAACAGCGACGCCCAGCACCGGCTGACGTGCCAGAGGACCGCGGCGGGCCCCACGACGTTGAGGTACGTATCCTGCTGCCCGGCGAAGGAGGCCGTCGGCAGGTCCTCCGCCGTCGCGCTGGAGCGCACGGCGTACGCGGCCCGCTCGCCACGACGGGCGAGCGCGCCGGTGACGGCCGCCGCGAGGTCGCCCGGGACGGCGATCTCCTCGATGGTCCGACGAATCTCCGCGCTGAGCGTGCGGATCGCCTCCCGCTCGTCGGGGTCCAAGCCCGCCAGCTGATCGAGGCGGTCGCCGAGCGACGGGGCCTCGGCCATGATCCGCCGGAAGGCGTGCGTCGTCAGGCAGAAGCCGGCCGGCACGCTGATGCCTTCGATCCGCGACAGCGCGCCCAGGTGCGCGCCCTTGCCGCCGACGAGCGCGACGTGCAGCTCGTCGACTTCTCGCAGATCCACCACGTACTGCTCGGTCACCGCGACACCCCCCACCGCTCGGCCGGTCCCAGCCTTGGTCCGACATCGCCGGGTTCCCGGTCCGTCGACAGCAACACACGCACGTCGTGCCCTCATCTCCGCAGGTTGTGGCATCAGCGGACGATTCTGCGCCGTGACCCGGGCCTTGCGGCAAGCCCCCCAGTGCGCTATATGTTGAGAGTGGCAAGGAGAGAGCTCTCCTTGCCTTTTCGTTTTCCCCCTTCCAGACCACCCGTCCACGGATGATGTGCTGTCAGGTGATGTGCTGTCAGGGCCGTCAGTCTGCCGGTAGATCCTGAGATGGTGCAGGTAGGCGGCGGGGGTGGGGCAGGGGTGGTCCTGCGCGCCGTGGCGGTGCAGGCCGAGGCGGCCGTCGGGACCGATGCGCACGGTGGTGGTGGCGCGCCGCAGGGCCCCGGGTTCCTCGGGCCGGCCGGTGAGGGCGTCGGTGGCGAGGACCGGGACGGGCGGCGGGAACATGGCGGTCGCCGGCGCGGTAGGTCCGGGTCTTCACCCACTGCATCGCCGCCCGTGCCCGCTGCTGGTCGAGCGCGTGTCCCAGCCGGGCGGCGACGGCGGTGACGACACGGGCAGCGCGCGGCGTGAGGCCGCCCCAAGGGTTGACGTGCGTCCTGTCATGGCTTGCGGGGTTGTTCCTGCGCGGAATGAAGTCGTTGGCCAGGCGGTCCTGGTCGGAAAGAAGCCCCCCGCCCCCTTGTGAGCCAGGTGACGAAAGAGGCCTCCTCGGATGGCAACGTCAGCCTCGGCCAGCGGAGCCAGGACACATGTGCGGAACTGGCGGGTTTTCTCGCGGCACAGGTGGGCGGAGCGTCGGCTCACGTTGCCGACAGGGTGAAGAGCGATGTGATCCGTGCGGACGATGTTCGCACCGCTTTGCTGGTGTTGCTCCAGGGTGAGCTGGGCCAGCTCACTGTCCGCGAGTTCGCAACGGCCGCCGCGTACGCCTACGAGCAATGGGCATGTGGAGGTGTAGGGCGTCAGCACTGCCGGGTCTGACAAACGCTGCAGCAGCCTCGGGGACCCGTGCGCGCCTCCCGGCCGTCGGCGGAGAGGTCCCCTTCAAGGCTCCGTGGCAGTGGGGGCCGGACGGGTACGGTACTTCGTCGCTGCCTCGGCAGTGCGGCCGGACGGGCTGGAGAGGCGTCAGAAATACTGCTGCACATGAATGATTCCCCACCCACCGGCAAGTCCGGCAAGCCCGGCCTGTTGCGACGACGGCTGGTTCCCATGACCGGCCGTGACCCGGAGGAGCACGGCCGGACCGCCTCGCCGCTGGAGCTGTTGTTCGACCTGACCTTCGTGGTCGCCGTCGGCACGGCGGCGTTCCAGTTCGCCGAGATGCTCGCCGAGGGGCATGCCGGGCAGGCGGTCACCGCGTTCGTCCTGGCGATGTTCGCGATCAGCATCGCCTGGATCAGCTTCAGCTGGTTCGCCTCCGCCTTCGCCACCGACGACTGGCTCTACCGGGTCGTGACGATGCTGCAGATGATCGGCGTCGTCGTGTTCTCGCTTGGCCTGCCCGCGATGTTCCACTCCGTCGAGGAGGGCGGCCACCTCGAACTGCGTGCCATGGTCATCGGCTACGTCGTGATGCGGATCGCGATGGTGCTCCAGTGGTGGCGCGCCGCCCGGCAGTCCCCGTCGTTCCACGACGTCGGCATGGCAAACATCCGCTGGACGGTGATCGTCCAGGCCGGCTGGATCGTCGTGGCCTTCGTGCACATGCCGATCAGTGCCGTCTTCGTTGGCTTCGCCATCCTGGGAACCCTCGAACTCGTCCTGCCGGTACTCACGCAGGGCCCGGCGGGCGGCACGCCCTGGCACCCGCACCACGTCGCCGAACGGTACGGACTCTTCGCGATCATCGTCCTCGGCGAGGGCGTCGTCGGGACCGTCGCCTCCTCCGGCGACCTCCTGGGCGGCGCAGACGGCACCCACTGGACCTGGAACGCCATCGCCGTGGTCATCGCCGGCGTGGGCCTGACCTTCGGTATGTGGTGGATGTACTTCCTGACACCCTTCGGCGACATCCTCGCCCACCGCCGCGGCCGCGGATACCTCTTCGGCTACGGCCACATCCCCCTGTTCACCGGCGTCGCCGCAGCCGGCGCCGGGCTCCACATCGCAGGCCTGTACATGGAACACCACGCCAAAATCTCCGGCACCGCCGTCGTCCTGGCCCTCGCCCTCCCCGTCGGCCTCTACATGCTGATGATCTACCTCCTGCACTCCCTGCTGCTGTCCACGGCCGACCGCTTCCACATCCTTCTGGTCGCCCTCACCATCGCCGTACTGCTCGCGGCAGTCCTCATGGCCGCCGCCGGCGTGTCCATCGCGGTGTGCCTGCTCGTGGTCATGCTCGCCCCGTTCGTCACGGTGATCGGCTACGAGACGATCGGCCACCGCCACCAACAGCAGGTGCTCGAAGAGCTCGGTACGCAGTAGACACCGGCGGGGACCCCGATCCGTTCAGGTGCCCGGTGGTACGGGCCGCCGCGGCGGCTCGGCCCTCCCGGGCGCCGCTCGCTGAGCCCGGACGCCGAGTACCCGACAGGCCCTCCTCGAAGCCCACCTCCACGAGCGCATCTGCGCCGTGTCGGCCGGGGATCATCAGTCGCGCGAGTGTGGTGCGAGGGTCTGGGACGTGGCTGCCCAGGAGGCGAGGAGACCCAGGCCCTCCTCGGATGCCGAGCCGGGTTCGGCGGTGTAGATGGTGAGTGTGAGACCCGGGGCGGCGGCCATCTCCAGGCCCTCGTAGGCGAGGGTGAGGTCGCCGACGGTGTGGTGGTGGAAACGCTTGGTGCCGGTGCCGGTGCCGGTGCCGGTGCCGTGGTGGCGGACGTTGTGGGCGCCCCAGCGGGTGCGGAAGTCGTCGCTGCGGGTGGACAGCTCACCGACGAGGTCGTGCAGGCCCTTGTCGTGGGGGCTGCGGCCGGCTTCGGTGCGCAAGATGGCCACGGCAATGTCAGCGGCCTGCTCCCAGTCGGGGTAGAAACGGCGCGACGCGGGGTCGAGGAACTGGAAGCGGGCCAGGTTCGCCTGGTTGCCAGCCGAGGCGTAGACATCGGCATGGAAAGCGCGGGCGAGCTCATTGGCGGCGAGCAGGTCCATGCGGCCGTTGCGCACGAAGGCGGGGCCGGCGGTGACGGCGTCCCGGACCCACTGCAGGCTCCGGTGCGCCTTCCACTGCGCGGTGCGGCGCCGGGGGCGGGTGAGGGGTGTGCCCCGGCACCATCGCCACCCCCATGGTCGATGCCATGGTCGAAGGCGGCGAACTCGACCGCGCCCAGGCCGAAGCCGGCCAGGCCATCGACCGTCTCGGTACCGCCGACGAGATCGCCCAGGCCGTCCTGTGGCTCTCCAGCCCCGGCGCCAGCTATGTCACCGGCATCGCCCTGCCCGTCGACGGCGGCTACACCGCCCAGTAACCCCCTGCGTTGCCATCAAGCCGAGAGGTCGTCCTCGTCCGACTCCGGCGTGTCCGGGTCCCGCAGCGGGCGCAGGGCGCCGGCGGCCGGGGTGGAAGCGGCGAAGCTGTAGCGGTCGAGCAGGTTCAGGTTCTTGTGCTTGGGCGGGGAGAGCCGGGCGATGTCTTCGTCCCTGATCTCGTGGCCTTCCGCTTGGAGCTGGGCGATGGCAGCGTCGATGTACCGGGTCGTCCAGAGCGCGATGGCGTTGAGGACCAGGCCGAGCGCGCCGAACTGGTCCTCCATGCCGTCGCGGTACGCCTGGTGGATGGTGCCGCGCTTGCTGTGGCACACGTCCCGGGCCAGCTCGTGGCGGGACTCCTGCACGGTGAGCTGCCGGTTCATCTGCCGCCGGTAGGTGTCGTCCACCGGGTCGACCACCCGCAGCAGGTGCTCGGTCGGGCGAGCCTTCCGTACGCCTCGGCCTGCTCATCAGTCAGAAACTCCACCAGCACAAGGCGGACCGTAGCCGGCCCTGGTACCCGCCCGGCGAGGTGTCGGTCGGGAGTGGTGGGGGCTGCCGGATCGGGGCCCAACCACGGTGACGATCCGGCAGCCCGGGAGCGCCGCGGCAATGCCGCGGCGGCAGTCTCGGGGTGAGGCCAGCGGCTGGGCCAGGGGTAGCGGCCGGCGAGGATCGTCCACTCCTCATCCGTCGGCCCGGCACCAGGTGGCCGGCGGTCTCCCACTGCTCGGCGCGCTCGGTGAAGTTCGGCTCCCGTGGGGTTGCCCTGGAGGTCCTCACGCGTACGCCGACACCAGCAGTGCTGTGGGCGTGCAGGTCTCAGGCCGTATTCACAGCCGTCAGACGGAGACTTTCCCGAACAGGTGGTTGGCGGGAGCGTCCGGGTTGTTGCCGTAGAAGAACTCAGTGAGCGCCTGGTGGAATTCCGCCCGGCCCAGTGCGCCGGAGCCGTCCCGATCCAAAGCGGCGAAGACCGCAGCGCAGTCCTCGCCGGGAACGCCGGCGACCGAGTTGAACATCTGCTGGAACTCCGCCTGATCGATCTTGCCGTCCGAGTTGAGGTCGACGAGATCAAAGAAGCAGTTGGTGACCGGCTCGATCTGTTCCGGATACAGGGCGGGGTCGGTCAGGACCCGCTTGAACCCTTCGGTCATTTCCCGCAGATCGACCTTCCCGTCACCGTCCTGGTCCATGGGGGCGATCACGTTCGTCCAGAACCCGTCCATCCCCTGGGTGAGCTGATGGGCGGTCCCGGCGTCCGGCGTGGCGCAGCGGGCGGCGATGTAGCGTTCGCTCATCATGCGGACGTCCCGCTGAGTGATGAATCCGTCGCCGTCGACGTCGGCGCCCCTGAACCACTGGCCGTACTTGAGATTTTGAAGTGCAGTCACAAATGCGCACAGTATTCCTGCCGTTACGCAAGTGCAAACGGCAAGGCGAGAGCCTCTCGGCAGCCAGGGCGGCCTTGCTGCACACGCCACGATGCAGGCTTGGAATCTGGCCCGAAGACTTCGTGTCAGTGTTCGAGGTTGGGGCGTGTAAAGGCGAGCACCTCAGGAGGGGGATCGCCGTACAGCTCGACGTTGACCAGCGCGCTGAGGGCACTCGGCCCCTGGGACAGCCGCGAGCACGGACGGTCCGCCGTGAGGACGTTCGGATTGCCGTGACGGTCCAGGGTTCCGCTCAAGCCCGGCTGGACCGGATCCCACCACGCTCCGGTGGACAGTTGTACGACGCCTGGCATGACGTCGTCCGATATCACCGCGCCCGCGAGGCAACTGCCTCGGTCGTTGTAGACGCGCACGATCATGCCGTTTTCGATGCCGCGCGACGCGGCGTCCGACGGATTGAGCGTCACGGGCTCACGCCCTCGAATCTTTGAACTGAGGCTGTGACCGCCGTTGTCGTACTGACTGTGCAGGCGCGAGGCGGGCTGATTCGAGATCAAATGCAGCGGGAAGCGGTCCGAAAGATCAGCGTGAAGCCACTCCACCGGTTCGAACCACGTCGGATGCCCGGCGCAGTCGTCGTAGCCGAACGAGTCGATCTCCTCCGAGAAGATCTCGATCCTGCCCGACGGCGTCGGCAGGGGAAAACGCTGCGGATCTGAGCGGAGCGCCTCGAAGCTCCCGGGAAACGGTCCGGTCAACGCCGGCAGCTCAGCGGTGGAGCTACGCCAGAAATCCTCGAAACTCGGCAAGGCGGCAACGTCGCCGAGCTGGGCTCTCGTCTGCTCGTAAAGGTGCCGGACCCATTCGAACTCGGAGCGCGACTGCGTGAACTCCTGCTCGTATCCGAGCCGGGCGGCCAGGGCGGAGAAGATGTGGTGGTCGGTGCGCGACTCGCCCTCCGGCTCGCGGACCTTCGGCATCGCGACGAGGTGGGGATCGGAGAATCCGGCGGCGAAGTCGTCGCGCTCCAGGCCGGTGGCGACAGGGAGGACGATGTCCGCGAACTTGGCCGTGGTGTTCCACCAGGCTTCATGAACCACCACCGTGTCAGGCCTTTGCCAGGCCCGGGTCAACCGGTGCAGGTCCTGGTGGTGGTGGAAGGGGTTGCCTCCGCACCAGTAGATCAGGCGCAGTTCGGGCAGCGTGAGGCGCTGGCCGTCGTAGTCGATGGTCTTCCCCGGATGCAGCAGGGTGTCGGCGATCCTTGCGACAGGGATGAAGTCCGGGACGGGGTTGGGCACCGCGGGAATCGTCGCCACCGAGGGGCGGCCTGGGGCAACGCCGGTCGCGTCCATCGTCGCGTAACCCGCGCCCCAGCCGCAGCCAGGCCGGCCCATCGAGCCCGCCATGGCGGCCAGTACGACGGACATCCAGATCGGCTGTTCGCCGTGGTCTGCGCGTTGCACCGCGTAGTTGACCATGATGAGCGAGCGCTGGGTGGTGAGGCGGCGGGCGAGGTCGGTGAGCGTGTCGCGGCTGATGCCCGTGATCTCCGCTGCCCAGGCGGCGTCCTTGGGGACGCCGTCGAGGTCGCCGACCAGGTAGGAGGCGAAGCGCTCGAACCCGGCGCAGCACCGGCGGAGGAAGTCCTCGTCGTGCCACCCGTTGACCAGTATCGTGTGGGCGATGCCGAGCATCGCAGCGGTGTCGGTGTTGGGGACGACGGGCAGCCACTCGGCGTCGAGGAAGCCGGCGACGTCGCTGCGGAGGGGACTGACGTTCACGAACCGCACCCCGGCCTCGTGGCACTGGAGCTGCAGGTTCTGCGTCTGGTGCCTGGCCAGCCCGCCAGGATTGATCTGACTGTTCTTGAGGGCCAGCCCGCCGAACGCCACCACGAGCTCGCAGTTCTCGGCGATCTCGTCCCACATCGGCATCCGGGACTGGTAGCTCCACGGATGCCCGCCGATCACATGGGGAAGGATGACCTCCAAGGCCGCGGTGCTGTACGTGTTGCGCGAGTCGGTGTATCCCCCGCCCAACGACAGGAATCGATGGAGTTGCCCCTGCGCGTTGTGGAACGCGCCCGCACTCGCCCAGCCGTAGGATCCGCCGAACACCGCGCTGTCTCCGTGCTGCGAACGCACCCGACGGAGCTCATCGCTGACCAGCGTGAGCGCGTCGTCCCAGCTCACCTCTACGAAGGCGTCCGTACCTCTGGCCGTGTCGCGGGCGCGCGGCAGGCCGTTCAGCCAGCCCTTGCGCACCGCGGGGCGCAGCACACGAGCGCTGTCGTCGGCGGCTGTCATCATTCCGGGGCCGATAGGCGACGGCGCAGGGTCATCGCCCCTCGGCTCGATGCGCACCAATCGGCCTGATTCGACCACCGCGACGAAACTGCCCCAGTGCGTCGCAACCGACATGCGTCGTTCCACCATGCATCGACTCCGTCCCTGAAACTGCCCCTGCACTTGGGCAGCGTTGCCTACGGCGCAGGGGCTCCACTGCAGTGGACGCTCCGCGGGGCAGAGACTTCCCTTGCGGCCTGCTGTCCAACCCCCGGGGGGCTCTTCGGCAGCACCCCCTTCGGCGTGAGCCCGCCGCTCGGTTGAGCAGCGCCACCGGCCGCGCGGCGCCCGGCCGTGCAGGAACGTACGGAACTTCCGCCCCACGGCGCCTTGCCGATCCTTCCGTCGAACCCTGCCAACGGAGCGGCCGCTGTGCTGGATGCTCAAGATCATCGACGTAGGGTCTGTACGGTCAACGGTGGATCTTCGCGCAGGAAGTGACACCTGGCCGTCCGAGCTCGCGGGCACTTCCCGAACGAGCAGGCCGCCAGCAAGTGCGTCTACACGGCCGTCATGAGCCTGGACCCCACCGGCCAGGGAGGTAAGCACTGGACCCAGCGGTGGAAGACAGCATTGAACGCCTTCGAGATCACCTTCGACGGCCGGCTCTCAGCCGCCCGCCGCTGAACCCCTACAACTCCAGAACCACCGTTCACTGGACAGACCCGCTCGTCCGTCGTCGGGGAAACGATCTCTCAGCAGCCACGACGGGTCCGGCCGCGGCGGCGGCTATCACTCGTACGAGGGACACGGCTCGTGCAGTCCGGCACCACCGTGCTCCGGCACGCCCGAACAGCACGCCCGAACGGCACGGACCGACCCCGGACGAGGTCAATCGGAGGGGACGACGTCGCGCCGGAAGGAGATCCGGGGGACGGACACGGACACGGACGCGCCGTCGCCGTCGGCGTCGGCGTCGCGGTGCACCGTCATGAGCCGGTCGTCGGGCAGCGGCACGTCGTACGAGCCCTGCCCGCGGCCTTGGCGGAACGCGGTGTCGAAGGCCTCCGTGCCCAGGACTTCGCCCGCCCCCGCCGCGACGCGGTCGACGTCGAGCCGCTCCGCTACGGGCAGCGGGGCCCCCACGGACTCGCGGGCGGCCGCGGCCGAACCGAGGAGGCGGGCGGCGTCGCCGGCGCGGCCCGCGAGGGCGTGGGCCCCGGCAAGGCCCTCGAGGGCGAGCGCGAGCGCCCGGGGGTCGGCCGCCCTGCGGGCCGCCTCCAGACCCTCGAGGTGGAGGACCATAGCCCTCCCGCTATCGCCCCGCTGCTCGGCGACGAAGCCCAGCTCCGCCAGGATCAGGGCCTCGCCGCTGTCCACGCCCATCCGGCGGTTCCACTCCAGCCAGGGCCGCAGGTGCCGCTCGGCGGTCTCGAGCTCACCCGTCCGGCGCGCCCCGAGGGCGAGGCCCGTCTCCGCGAACTGCTCGGCGGGGCGGTGGCCCTGTTCGGCGGCCAGCCGCCGCGCCCGCTCGTGGAGTTCCGCCGCGGACGCGAACTCGCCGGTGAGCAGGGCGATCCTGCCGAGCCTGGACAGCCGGAACGACACGTCGGTCCAGAGCAGCAGTTCCTCCGCGACGCGCACGCCGTCGCGGTGCAGCCGGGCGGCCTCCTCGTAGTCACCGGCGATCTCGGCCAGCACCCCCAGCTGTTCGGCGGCCTGGAGCTGGCCCCATCGGTCGCCGATCTCCGCGAAGCGGGCCGCGCTCTCCTCGGCGTACGTCCTCAGGGCGGCGAGGTCACCCCGGTAGACGGCCTCGGTGGCGCGGGTGCTCAGGGCCGCGGCAATGCCCCAGTGATCGCCCCGGGCCCGGAACTCGGCCAGCAGGGCGGCGGTGCGGCCCTCGTCACCCGACCCGTCGCCGAAACCGCACCGTGCGAGAGCGAGGAACCACCGGGCCCGGGTGTCCGCCCCCGCGTACTCCCCGCACTCCCCCTCCTCGTCCGTCGCGTCTTCCTCCATCCCGTCGGCCCGCGCCTCACCCGCAAGCTGCGCGAACGCGGCCCGACGCGCCAGCGCGCCGCTCCGGGCGCCGCTCACGCCGCCGCTGCGGGAGGCGAGCGCCAGGGCCAACGACCGCCGGGCCTCGCCGATGCGGCCGCGCAGGAACCAGTACCAGGAGAGGGAGTTGACCAGACGCAGCGCCAGGGCGTCGTCGGCGGCGTCGGCCGCCTCGGCGAGCGCGCAGCGCAGGTTCGCGCTGTCGGCGTCGAGCCGGCGCAGCCAGCGGCGTTGGCCGGGGCCGTACAGGGGTGGCTCGGCGCGCTCGGCCAGCTCGGTGTAGTGCATGACGTGCCGTTGCCGGACGGTGCGGCTCTCACCGGCCTCCTCGAGACGTTCGAGGCTGTACGCGGCGACCGACTCCAGCATCCGGTACCGGGGGCCGTCCTCGCTGTCCACGACGGTGACCAGCGACCGGTCCACCAGACGGGTGAGTACGTCGAGGACGGTGCCCGCGGGTACGTCCGGCGCCGCGCAGACGTCCTCGGCGGCGGTCAGCGCGCAGCCGCCCGCGAAGACGGACAGGCGGCGCAGCACGGCCCGCTCGGGCTCGGTCAGCAGCCCCCAGCTCCAGTCGATCACGGCGCGCAGTGTGCGCTGGCGGGCCGGGGCGTCCCGCCGGCCCGCGTTCAGCAGGCGGAAGCGGTCACCGAGGCGCTCGGCCAGCTCGTGGATTCCCAGCGCCCGTACCCGGGCCGCGGCGAGCTCCAGCGCCAGCGGGATCCCGTCGAGACGCGCACAGACGCGCGCCACGGCGTCCGCGTTGGCGGGGCCCAGGGCGAACCCCGGAGAGGCTGCCGCGGCCCGCGCCGTGAAGAGCCGTACGGCGTCGGACTGCGGCAGGGGCTCGACCAGGTGCAGGGTTTCGCCGGTCAGGGCCAGCGGCTCCTGGCTGGTGGCCAGGACGCGCAGGCCGGGAGCGTGGCGCAGCAGGTGCCCGGTGAGTTCCGCGACGGCCTGCACCCGGTGCTCGCAGTTGTCCAGTACCAGCAGCAGGCGCCGGGCGGCCACGGCGCGGGCGAGGCGGTCCACCGCCCGGCCGGCGTGGGGTTCACCGCCGGGCCGGTCGCGGATGCCGAGGACGTCGGCCACCGCGTCGGCCACGGCGGGAGCCGCGCCGCCCGCGCCACCGGGACCCCCGGGCTCGGCAGCCAGTTCCACCAGCCAGACCCCGTCGGGAAAGGCGTCGACCGTGAGCGCGGCGGCCTCCAGGGCGAGGCGGGTCTTGCCGACGCCGCCCGGCCCCGTGAGGGTGACCAGGCGGCCCGACGTGAGCAGGGCCCGTACCCGGGCGACCTCCTCACGCCTGCCGACCAGGTCGGTCAGGTGGGCCGCGGGCAGGTTCGTACGCGGTGGAAGCGGAGCGGCGGCCGGGGGAGAACGGTCCGGGGCCTTCGGGTCAGGGGCGAGCAGGGCGTGCGTGGCCGGGGCCGGCGCGGGTGCCAGGGACGGGTCCTGGCGCAGGATGGCCCGGTGGAGAGCCACCAGCTCGGGTCCGGGGTCGAGCCCCAGCTCCTCGGACAGCCGCGTCGTCAGCTCCCCGTAGCTCTCCAGTGCCTCGGCCTGCCGGCCCGAGCGGTAGAGCGCGCGCATGTGCAGGGACCGCAGCCCGTCCCGCAGCGGGTGCTCGCGGACGAGTTCGCCCAGCTCGTCCGAGAGCACGTGGTGCTCACCCCGTTGCAGGCGTATGCCGGCCAGTTCCTCCAGCGTGGTCAGGCGTTGTTCGTCCAGCCCCGTGGCGGCCGCCCGGGCGAAGGGCTCCTCGCGGAACTCGGCGAAGGCCGGCCCGCGCCACAGCGCGAGGGCGTCCGAGAGCAGCCGCACCCGCGCGTGCGGGTCCCCGGTCCGGCGGCCCCGGGCCGTCAGGTCGGCGAACCGGCCGGTGTCCAACGCGTCGTCCGGGACCTGGAGCAGGTAGCCGGCCGGGCGGTGGACGATCAGCTCGCGGCCGCCGGGCTCTGCCTGTTCCAGCGTCCGGCGCAGCTGCGACACCTTGGTCTGGAGCGAGTTCGCCGGGTTTCCGGGCAACGCCTCGCCCCACAGGTCGTGGAGCAGGCGGTCGGTCGGCACCGGCCGGCCGTGGTGCGCCAGCAGATCGGCCAGCAGGGCCCGGACCTTGGGCTCGCGGACGGTGACCGGGGCCCCCTCGTCGGTACGGACCTGGAGCGGACCCAACACTTCGAAGCGCATGACGTCACGTTAACTCCTGGCCTCCCAGGGGTCCGTGCGGGCTCGTGCGCAGATCATCAGGGAGCATCAGCGGTTCGTCAGCGGCCCCCGGCAAGGTGATCTCCGTAAGCGAGGAACGCACCACCGAGGGAAGAAGCAGACCGTGTCGAACGCCACGAACGCCACGAACGCCACGAACACCACGGCCCACGCCCACTCCACGCTCTCCGCGAAGACCGTCTCCCGCGAGATACACCTCGTCGCCCGGCCCCTGGGCGAGCCCACCGAGGACGTCTTCCGGCTGGTTCGCGCCGAGGTCCCGGAGCCGGCCGCCGGGCAGATCGTCGTACGCAACACCTGGATGTCAGTGGACCCGTACATGCGGGGACGGATGGACGACGCCCCCTCCTACATCCCGCCGTTCCCGCTCGGCGCGCCGCTGGAAGGCAGCGCGGTCGGCGAGGTCGTCGCCTCGCGGTCCGACGCCGTGCCGGTCGGTGCGACCGTCACGCACTTCCTGGGCTGGCGCGAGTACGCCGTGCTCGACGCCGCGGCCGCCACCCCCATCGACACCGGTATCGCGCCGCCGCAGGCCTACCTGGGGGCCCTGGGCACGACCGGCCTGACCGCATTCGCGGCACTGACCGAGATCGCCCCGGTGCGCGAGGGCGACGTGGTGTTCGTCTCGGCCGCGGCCGGGGCGGTCGGCAGCGTCGCCGGTCAACTGGCCCGCACGCTCGGTGCGTCGAGGGTGATCGGCTCGGCGGGCGGTCCGCAGAAGACGAAGAAGCTGGTGACCGACTTCGGGTACGACGCGGCGATCGACCACCGCGCCGGCTCGCTGGACGAACAGCTGGCCCAGGCGGCCCCGAAGGGCATCGACGTCTACCTCGACAGCGTGGGCGGCGACCACCTGCGGGCAGCCATCGGCGCGATGAGGACCGGCGGCCACATCGCACTGGTCGGCGCGATCAGCGGCTACAACTCCACCGGCCCGGCCGCGGGCCACGACCTGTTCCAGGCGGCCGCCAAGGAGCTCACCTTGCGCGGCATGCTCGTCAGCAGCTACTTCCACCTCTTCCCCGAGTGGATCGGCCGCGCAGCCGGATGGCTCGCCGACGGCACGCTGCACACCGAACAGACCGTGTTCGAGGGCATCGACCGGGCCCCGGCCGCCTTCCTCGGCATGATGCGCGGCGCCAACACCGGCAAGATGCTCGTCCGGCTGGACGGGTGACGGCCATGGGTCACCAGCGCACGAGCGACCACCGCACCCTCACCGACCCCGCCGGGCTGCACGACCCCGCCCCGTTCGGATACAGCCACGCCGCCTCCGCACCCGGCGAACTCGTCTTCATCAGCGGCCAGTACGCTTCCGACCGGACAGGCCAGCTCGTGCCGGGCGACTTCGCCGCGCAGGTCGAGCGGTCCGTCGCCAACCTGCGCCTCGCACTCGCCGGCGCCGGCCTCGGCTTCGAGCACGTCGTACGGCTCGGCTCGTACGTCGTCGACCACGACCTGGCGAAGCTGGAGGTCCTCGGCAAGGCCTTGCACGCCGCCTGGGAGGACCGGTTGCCGGCCCAGACCCTGAGCGGGGTCGCGTCCCTGGCCCTGCCGGGCATGCTCTTCGAGATCGACGCGGTGGCGGTCCGTCCGGCGTCACGCGCGGACGGGAGGTGCGGCGGCTGTGCGCGGGCGTGACCGGCCGCCACAACCTGCTCGTCGTCGCCTGGGTGAAGTCCCTCGCGGACGCCCAGCGCTTCGAGGTGCGGCTCGACGAACGCGCACCGGGTATGGAGATCACCGACCGCGCCGTCGCGCTCTGGCTTCCACCGCGTGTGCCGTCGGTGGGAGCGGGCATGATCTCGGTCATGTCCGATCCCACCCCTGCCATCGCCGCGTACTGGGACGCCGCCGCGGCGTCGTTCGACGCGGAGCCGGATCACGGCCTGCGCCAGGAGCACACCCGGGCCGCGTGGGCCCGGCTCCTGCATTCCTGGCTGCCCACCGGGGCGGCCGACGTCCTCGATGTCGGCTGCGGCACCGGGTCGTTGTCCCTGCTGCTGGCCGAGGCCGGGCACCGGGTCACCGGCGTGGACCTGGCGCCGAGGATGGTGGAGAAGGCAAAGGCCAAGCTTCTGGCCGCGGGCTTCGCGGGCCGGTTCCTCGTCGGTGACGCCGCCGCTCCGCCGACCGGCAAGGCACGGTACGACGTCCTCCTCTCCCGGCACCTGCTGTGGACCCTGCCCGACCCCGGGGCGGCGCTCCGCGCATGGGTCGCACGCCTCAGCCCGGGCGGCCGGCTGGTGCTCGTCGAGGGACGGTGGCACGCAGCGGGCCAGAGCGGCGCGCCGTACGTCGCCGGAGCCGACTCGCTGCCCTGGCACGGCGGTGTCACCGCCGACGACCTGGCAGCCGCCGTCCGTCCGCTCGTATCCACCCTGCGCATCGAACCGCTCAGCGAGAACGGCGACCTGTGGGGAGGACCGGTCACCGACGAGAGGTACGCCCTGATCGCCCGGACCTGACCGGGCGGATCGCCCCCGCAGCGGGACGTCCCGGACGTCCGGGGCGGCGCCGGACTGCCCGGGCCGGTGGAGATCACCGAGGCCGCGGTCGGCCCCCCTCCACGTTCTTTTGTCTCGCCAGGTATCTTGCATCGCATGGAACCAGGTCAACCAGGCGAACCAGGCGATTCGGCGAAGCAGGCCCGGGCGGCCGCCCAACTGCGCAAGGGCGTCCTGGAGTACTGCGTGCTCGCCCTGATGCGGGACCGTCCCCGCTACGGCGTGGAACTCCTCCACGCCCTGGAGGAGTCCGGTGCCCTGGCCACCAGTCAGGGCACGGTCTACCCGCTGCTCTCCCGCCTCCGCCGCGACGACCTGGTCACCACCACCTGGCAGGAATCCGCCTCCGGACCGCCCCGTCGCTACTACGTGCTCACCGACAGCGGCCGGGCCGCGCTCGACGAGTTCACCCGCGTCTGGCCGGGCTTCCGCAACGCCGTCGACGCCTTCCTGACCACCCCGCACCCCTCCACCGGAGACCTCGCATGAAGACCTCTGCCGACCGCATAAGCGACTACCTCTCCGCCGTCGAACGCGAGGGCTCCGCACTGCCCGCCGACCGTCGCCAGGAACTCCTCGCCGACCTCGCCGAGCACATCGAGGTGACGTGTGCGGAGCGCCCCCACGCCGCGATCGGCGAGATCCTCGCGGAGCTGGGGGACCCCCGCACGATCGCGGCGACGGCGCTGGCCGAGGCGGGGAACGGGGCCCCCGGGACCTCGGCCGGGAGCGGAGCCGGCACACCCGACCGGCGAGGCAAGGTGCACCCCCTGGTCCCGCTCCTGATGCTCACGCTCTCGCTGGCCTTCATCATGGTCTTCCCCGACCACCTCGGGCCGGTGATCGGCGTCCTGTTCCGCATCACCGGCGCGGTCCTGCTCTGCACCTCGGTGCACTGGAGCGCCGTCCAGAAGACGACCGGTGTCCTGCTCACCGCCGTCCTGCCGACGGCCGTCATCGTCGCCTACAACCAGTCAGGCGGGCCGGCCGGCACCCCGGCCCTCCTGGCCAACCTGGTGACTCTGGCCCTCCTGGCCGGCACGGCGGCATGGCTCTGGCGGGTCCGCCGCGCCTGAGGGAGCATGCCGTACGGGCCCGGGCGGCCCCCTGCTCGATCCCGCTGCCGACGATCTGGATGGGGGCGCCGGTCTTGCCGGCGGGGGTGACGAGGGGTCACCACTGGACCCGACTGCACGTCAGGCGCGCCGAGGAGGCCCAGGTAGGGGAGTTGGCGTGGTGGAAGGCCGCCTGCCCCATGAAGTCCTGCGCCGACCGCCTCACCACGTTCGGGTCGTAGGGGTCGTAGGCGTCGTTCAGCCTACCGTGGGCTCAGCCCGCTGAATGGAGCCATCCAAGCGGCTCCGACGCCGTGATCACACCAGCCACCGCGAGATCATCTCACTCGTGACCAGCGATGACGGGATAACTGTCAGGGACTGTCCGGGTCTTCCATCGTGGCGGTTGCCGTGAAGCAGTGGGCGCGGCCGTCGTCGCAGATCTCGGCGGCGGCGTCGAGGTGCCCGTCGAGGATCTCGTAGACGAGGAGGGCGGCCGTCCTGCCCGAAGGGAACACCACCGTGGCCTGGTGCACCGGTCCGAAACTCTTGCTGGGGCCCGTGAAGGAGAAACGGCCCCGCCCGTCGAGGACGAGCGCGGTGTAGTAGTGGTACTCCTCGCCTATGAGGTGGCCGTCGAGGTGCGGGCCGGCCGCGATGTGCGGGGCGTGCCGGGCGGGGAGCCGCTCACACCGTGTGGAGGTCGATCCGCTCGCGCGGGTCGAGGCGAAGCAGTACGTCTGCTCGTCCGCCATCCAGCCCAGGTGGCCGGCGCCTTCGGCTCCGCGGAGGATCACCGCGAGGGTGTCCTCGGACGGCTGTTCGTAGCCCGCAGGCAACCTGTTCTCACGGAAGCGTTCGAGCAGCTTGCTGTCCTCCGGGGTGATCCGCGCAGACTTCTCGGGCGCCCCTGGCCCGGTGGCCGCGGCTGCTTTCGTGACCTGCGGTGTGGCCGTCGCGCCGGGCGTCAGCGGGGCCCCCTTGCCGACCGACCCTCCGGCGCTGCACCCGCCCGTCGAAATCACCGTCATCGCGAGAACCGCGGCCCCGACGGATCGCCCCCATGTCGCCTTCAACACCAACACCCCCGGTCGTGATCATAGAGGCCGTCAGCGATGACGTCCCGACTGACTTCGGCATGTCAGGGTGAAGCTGGTGTGTCGAAGGTGAGGCGGTGCCGGCGATGAAGCCGTTGAGGGTCTCGACTCGGACGGCGTGCCCCTCCGCCTCTCGGCCAGACAAGGCACCGGGACCTCACACCGCACCGCCGCCTCGAGGCAGGGGCGCGGCCTTACAGTAGGTCCGGAGGACGTGCTTGCAGCCGCCCGGGAGGAGTAGGCCCGGGGGATAAGTCGAGCACTCAGGCGCGGAGGGGCGCGCTGCGCTCGCGCCTCCGAAGTATTCAAGTTCGACTCATGGGGGCCATGGACAGGGTTCGTCGCGCGTGCAGAATTGCTGTGGGGGGACTGCTGGCGGCCGTGCTTGCCGCGGGGCTAGCAGGGTGCGCCTTCACCGAGGAACTGCCGGAGGTCGGTGGCCAGAGCCTCCAGGTTGCCCAGGATTCGGCGCAGCAAGCGGGCTTTTACAACCTGAGCTCGGAGGGCGGGCTTGGCATGGGACGGGCTCAAGTCTGGGACCGCAACTGGAGGGTGTGCAGCCAGACTCCGGGAGCGGGCGATGTAGACCCGGACGCCCTGATTGTCTTCTGGGCGGTCAAGGAAGGCGAGTACTGCCCGAGGGACAGCAAGGGCTGGCAGGCGCGGCCTGGAGACCTGATGCCGAACTATGTCGGCAAGAACTTGATGGACGCCGAAAACCAGTTGGTCCTCATCCCGTCGGTCACCGCGACTGATGCAACCGGCGCGGGACGCGAGGTCCTCCCCAGCGGGCTGTGGAAGGTATGCAGCTCCATGCCCGCGGCTGGGGGGATCATCGCAGACACCGCAAGTTTCAAGGCTGTGCTCAAGGGAGAGAACTGCCCCGCCTACTGACTTCGGCTTATCAGGATGAGGCGGGTGCGTCGAGGGTCAAGGAATACCGTTAGCCATTTACGCTCGGCGACGAGGTCCCGCATCCTGCGGGGGACGTGGGTGTTGAGGCGGTCCCAAACCAGGACGAGCGGTGACCTGACGGGCTGGTGGACTCCGTCGACCAGCGCGATGAAGTCCCGCTCCCCATGCTGCGACCTCCGACAGCTTGATCTTCTGCTCGAACAAACTCGGCCGCCTGCACCCGTACCGACTCTCGGCGCCGACGTTCCGCAGAGTCAGCCCGCCCCCATCCGCATATCTCACACACCACGCGTACAGCCGGGGGTGCAGGCCCGTAAGGCCGTGGCCGCATGCCTCTCGGCCACCACCATCTTGCGGCTGCCGGTGTACGGGTTGGGGACCGCGGTCCTCGTGGGCGCCGGCGCCTGGATCCGCGACCGGGCCCGGGAGTGGACGGGTCCGGCCGACGGCGGGCCCGGCGTCCCGTCTCCCTGAGGGTGGTTCGACCCGCAGGGGATGCTCACCGCCTGGCAGGTGGAGGCGGCCGCCGGCGGTGCCGCGCGGGTCGACGGACCGTTTTGAGCCGGGCAGGGTACGGAAACCGGACCGGGCCGACGCCGGGAGGCCTCGGCGGCAGCGGAGCGTTAGCGGAACGTTTGCGACGGGCGGCAGGCTCGAGGCCGTCAGCAGGTCCGCCTGCGCGTCGGAGCAAGGAGCAAACGGAAATGAAGAGGATCAGGGCCGCCGTTCTCGCGGCCGCCGTCCTGGCGGGTCTCGCCGTGACGGCCGCGCCCGCCCAGGCGGTGAGCCACTGCAAGGGGAGTGGCGGCGCCGTCTACATCTGCGAGTACGGGGTCACCGTCCACTCCCTCCCCGACGGTACGAAGCAGCAGTTCCTGGTCGGCACCGACTCGGCGGTGTGGACCCGCTGGAACGACCGGAGCGGGAAGTGGAGCGGCTGGCAGTCCATGGGCGGGGTCGTCTCCGGCCCGGTCGTCGTCATCGACCGCTGGAGCCAGGGCGACCCCTGGAAGTTCGCCCTGAGCGTCCCGACCCCCGACGGCTGGCGCTATGTCAACCTCCGCAGCCACGACGGCGCATGGAGCGGCTGGCGCCCCATGCCCGACCCCGACTGACCAGGCCCGGCCCCCGGAGCAGTGTCGCGTGCGGTAGGGCCGGGGGTGGGCGCGGTACGGGCAGTCGGCAGAACCGGGGCGTGTCCGCCCCGCTCACCCCATGTGACGGCACGTCATTTTGTACATCCAGCGAGGACGACTCGCGAAGCGAAAAGAGTTCCGATGAAGACGAGAACGGGCGTGGCCGGAGTCCTGGCCGCCGCATGTGCGGGCGTCATCATGGCGCCCTCCACGGCTGTCGCCGACACCCCTGCGAACAGCATCGGGCCCGGGATGATCCAGAACGTCCAGACCGCTCTCTGTCTCGACGGAGACAAGAGCGGAAACATCTATACGAAGGGCTGCAGTGTGGACAACCCGTATCAGCACTGGCGGCGCTTCAGCGACGGGCGACTGCAGAGCGTCGCCACGGGACTGTGCCTCACCGCCGTCGACGCCGAATCGGTGCGCGGGGCCAGCTGCGGACGTTCGCAAGGCCAGACCTGGGCCAACACCTACCAGTGGGGCCCCAGCATGCTGCTCAACGACTACTACCTGAACGTCCTGGATTCCGATACCCAGGGCAATGCCTACATGAAGGACCCCTCGCGGGGAAACCCGTACCAGGGATGGAAGATCCTCTGACCTGACGCCCCGTCCGGCCGAGCCGCGGTACTGCTCGGCCGGACACCGGTCCTTCGGCCGTCCGGCCGTCCGGCGGTCCGGCCGTGCTCGGTCCGGACCAGTCTGCGGACCGACTACGGGCTCGTCACTCCTCGGCCGGTGGGGGTGAGACTCCACCACAGGCGAGCACCGTGGACGCCGTGGCGTCGAGGAAGAGCATGAAGGTCCAGGACCGGTCCGTGGCGGTGATCTCGCCCGTCCGGACCGGCTCGTCCGCAGCGCGCTGGAGGATGCTCACGGTTTCCTCGAGGGCGAGCGTCTGCTGGCCACGGAGCCGGATGCGTCTCAGCCGCATGCCGTACGCGGATCCCAGCCGACCCGCCGGGACCAGACCGTCACCGACCGCGAAGTGGCCCCCGGACAACAGGGCCGCCCGGGCCGGTCGGCATGCGGTGGTGTCCTCGTCCAGCAGCGCCGACAGCTCGTCGCGTGTCATACCGGCCTCCGAGCGATCGGAGCTGCCCTCGGAGCCGGCCTCGGCCGCGGTCCCCGCCACCCCGTCGAGTCGTGTGCGGGCATGGTGCCAGACCTGCTCGAAGGCGTCTCCGGAGATCTCTGACGCTCCTTCGGCTTCTCCCCAGCCGCGGAAACTGCCCTCCGCGAGGACGCCGTACCGGTGCTCGTACGCCGACAGGGCCTCGAAGTCGGCCTGACCCCTGAGCCGAAGGACCTCGGCCAGGTCTGCCCCGACCATCGGCTGGTGATCAGAACTCCGAAGGCCGACCTGGCGTCGAGCCCACCCCTCGTCGTCGAGTTCGAAGTACGACCAGAGGCCGTACTCGCTTTCGTGAATCCGGATCCACCGCGTCATGCCTCTATGATCGCCTGCCCGCCCCGCGCCATCCGCCCTCGGTGTCGCGCTGGAGACGGGTTCCCATGCGGTGCCCCGACCGCCCCGTCCCGCCCCGGCTTCCCGCAGGAGTCTTGCGGGGGCCGCTCGCGTGCGCGGGGTGGGGCGGTTGGAGACGGGCGGATCGGGGCGGGGACGGGGCGTCGGGTTCAGTTGTGCAGGGCGCGGGGGTGCTGGGGTGAGGCGAGTGTCTCCAGCCGTGCCCGCGTCAGGGCCAGGTAGCGCGGGTCCAGAGCGGGCAGGGCGCTCAGCAGACGGAGCAGCTCGGGGCCGGACTCGAGGGCCGGGGCCCGGTCCTTGAGCTGGGTCCAGCAGTACAGGGCCCCGGCCGCCGCGGCCTGTAGGTGCGGGTCCTCGGCGCCCTCGCGGGTCAGGCGGGCCTGCCCGGCGCCGAGCCACAGTCGGGTCGCCGTCGCGAAATCGCCCGCCATCCGCGCCAGATCGGCGCGGATCTCCGCCCACTCGATCGCCTCCACGGAGGTGTGCCCGCACGTGTGCAGGACGTGCTCTTCCCAGGCCCGGGCGAGGGCGGCCGCCTCCGGATGGCGGCCCGCGCTGGCCAGCGCGTGGATGTGCGGCCGCGGATCCCGGCCCGGAGCCGGGGCGGCAGCCGCGGTGGGGGTCGAGTCGGGTGCGGAGCTGACGGCGGAGCCCGGGACCGGCTGCTGCGGGTGCGGGCGGGGCAGCTCCTGCCACGCCTGCTGTTGTTGCCGCTGTTCCTGGTGCTGTTCCTGGTGCGGGGCGGGGCGCAGGGCGAGTTCGCGGGCGGTCGGCAGGACGAGGGCGCCCGGCGGCAGGGCTGCCGTACCCGCGGCCAGGGCGTGCAGCTGGACGTTGGCGGGTCGGACGGGGCTGTGGCGGAGCTGGTCGATCCACTGCCGGGTGTAACCGCTCACGGCCCCGTCCCCCGTGGCGAACGCCGGCGGCCGGACCACCCCGTACACCTCGGCGCACGCAGGAGCGGGCAGGCTGCCGTACTCCCGCAGCAGCGGCCAGGCGTCCTTGTCGGCGGCGAGGTCGAGGAGCACGGTGGTCAGGCCGGCGGGGCGTTCGCGCAGTTCGCTGCCCAGCCAGTCCCAGGGCAGCGCGGTGTAGCGGACGGTCGCCGACGTGGTCCCGGCCAGGGCCAGGTGGAGGCGGCGGCCCCGGCGGTCCACGGTGAGCCGGCCCGACAGGTAGAGCAGCAGCGGGCCCGGCGTCGCGGCCGCCGTGCGCAGCCGCGCCAGTACGGTGTTCGGGTCGCGGGCCCCGTCGAGGTACACGGTGTCGCTGGGGAGTTCGCTGCCCAGCAGCATCGAGGCCGGCACCATCGCGAGTGCGGCGAGATTGGCACTGGGCGCGAGCTGTACCGTGCGCCGGCGCACGGAGGCGTCCCCGGCTATGAGGAGGACGTGCCCCCGCTGCTGTCCCGGTCCGTTGATGTGCATGAGCAGACGGTACTCATACCCGGGCCCCCCGATCCGCACGCGCCTCACATCCGTCGCCGGGGGGAGAGCGGTCAGGCGCCGAAGAGCCGGCTGGGCGGCCCGGTCGGAGCGGGCACGCGGGGTTCTCCGAAGAGCGGGGCAGCGGGTGCCGAGGGCTGTCGAAGTGGGCGACGACGGGGGGTGCCCGCCACCTGGACCCTGGGGCCAGAGACTGTCGGGCTGTCAGGCCGAGGGAGACATCGCCCATGGCGTGCCGTGCCGTGCCGTTCCGTGTCGTGCCTTGCACCCTTCATGACCCGCCGGTCCGGGCGGTCGTGCCGCACCGGTTGCCGTTCCTGGCGGTGAAGGAGGGGTGCAGGGGCGCATGCTGCTCGCCGAGCGCGCAGCATGCGCACGAGCCGGACTGGTGGAGCAGGGGCGGTGAGGCCGTATCAGTTCCCGATGCCGGAGCTGCCGATGCCCGAGTTCCCGATGCCGTGGCTGCCGATGCCGGTGTTGGCGAAGCCCGCGTTGCCCAGGCCCCAGTTGGCGATGCCGGCGTTCCCGACGCCCGAGTTCCCGATGCCCGCGTTGCCCACGCCGTCGGCGCTGGCCACTCCTGCGCCGCAGAGAGCCAGAACCGCGGCGGCACTCAGCGCGGCCGCTACACGGAGAAGAGTTGAACGCATTGTGGCATACCTCCTACTTTGGGATTATTTGCCCCTCATCTTTAGCACGCCGTCCTGTCGAAAGCCGGGATCAAGGTCCGCAACGGTCGTGTCGCCCCGCTCCCCGCCCCGGTGGCGACAGGCGGGGTTCCCAGGCGCGTGGGGGCCGCCTCGGTGGCGTACGACGGGTCAGGTGCGGAGCAGTGAGGCGTGGATGCGGGCGATGGCCCGCAGTACCTCGTCGCGGTTCTTGGCCTGCTTCATCCAGGCGGGCAAGCGGGCCACCACGGTCATCTTCCGGCCGTGGTCGTGCCAGGGAATTCCCTCGCGCAGCGGCGCCTCGACGAATCGTCGGATCAGGCCCAGGTGTTCCGGGCCGTACGCCCATACCCATCCGTGACGGGTCTCGGTCTGCAGCCACAGACGGACGTCGAAGTGCGGGTCCGTGGCCGGTTCGTGCGGGCTCCGGTGCCAGGCCACCGATCCACCGGTCCACTCCTTCGCCGTCCCGCAGTTCCGGCAGACGAGACGCCGCGGCGCGAAGAGGCCTCGGTCGTGCGCGCCGGCCGGGTCCGGTGCGGGCCCGACGTGCGCGAGCTTCGCGCAGCCGGGGCAGCAGACCAGGACGGAGGTGAGGAAGTCGTACGGAGTGCTGCGGGGGTCCCGGAATCGACGGTGCGGGGACATCTGGCTCATCGGACCAGTATGCGAGCCGTGCGACGAAGCCCGGCGCCGTGGCGGTCGTCCCGCGGTCAGGGCCGCCGGGACGGCGCCCCGGGAAGCGCCGACGCGGCGAAGACGCGCTGGATCCGCGTGACCATGTCCTCGGCGCTCTGCTCGGGGTGACCGCGCCACCAGGCGACGGCAGCGCTCACGGCCCCGTACCACAGGTGCGTGACGAGGTCGGCGTCGAGCGGATCGTCCGCCGCGCAGGCGCCGAGGAATGCGGCCACGCCGACGGCGCCCATGCGGTTCAGTTCCCGCCGGTACACGACCGCGGCGCGGTGGAGCTCCCCTTCGGCCGGCAAGGTCGGGTCGTAGACGAGCCCCCAGTCGTACAGGCGACCTTCGAGGGCCCGGAAGACGGCCTCCAGCGTGCGCGAGGCACGGGTGAGGTCGGACGGTCCCGTCTGCGCTGAGGCGACGGCTGCCGCGAGGCGGGACCCCGCCCGGTCGAGGCAGGCCAGATAGAGGCCGTCCTTCGACGAGAAGTACTCGTAGATCATCGGCTTGGTGATGCCCGCCCGGGCAGCGAGGGCCGCCGTCGACCCGCGGGCGTAGCCCTTCGTGCCGAACTCCTCCGCTGCCGCGTCCAGGATCAGGCGCTCCCGGTCCCTGCGAGGCATCCCCTTCGTGCCCGCCCGCCGGGGGACGGGGGCGGCGGGGACGCTCTCGTGCTTGCTCATGACCTCATCCTATGCCAATCTGACCGCCCGGTAACTTACCCGACGTTCAGATAGGTGGGGCAGTGAGCGGGACGACGCGTTCGTGGTGGGGATGGGGAAACGTCGAGGACGCGGTGGTCGGCCCGGAGCGCCGAGAACTCACCCGGCGCGTCGCCGAGATGCTGCCGGGCGCGGATCTGGCCGTGCACGAGGCACCGCCGATCGCGTCGTTCGACCTGCCCGCCGGCCGGGTCCAGGCGCCACCGGCGCTGGCACCGTGCGCATCGGCCGCCACGTCCGACCGGCTGTCGCACAGCCACGGGCAGGCGTTCCGCGACGTGGTGCGCGCGCTGCTGGGGAAGCTGCCCCACGTCCCGGACCTCGTCATGCGGCCCACGTCCGAGGCCGATGTCGTGCGGGTGCTCGAGTGGTGCACGGACGAGAACATCGCCGTGATCCCCTTCGGAGGTGGCACTTCCGTCGTGGGAGGCGTCGAACCCCGTGTGGGTGACGGGTACTCCGGGGTGGTCAGCCTGGACCTGACCTCGATGAACCGGGTGCTCGAGGTCGACACCACCAGCCGGGCCGCGCTCGTCCAGGCGGGCGTTCTGGGCCCGCACCTGGAGGCGCAGCTCCGCGATCAGGGGTACACCCTGCGCTTCTTCCCCCAGTCCTTCGAGTTCTCCAGTCTCGGCGGGTGGCTGGCCACCCGCGCGGGCGGCCATTTCGCGACGCGGCTCACCCACATCGACGACCTCGTCGAATCGCTACGGGTCATCACCCCCGCCGGCGCCGTCGAGACCCGGCGGCTGCCGGGCTCCGGTGCCGGGCCTTCCCCCGACCGGATGTTCCTCGGCTCCGAGGGCGCGCTCGGCGTCATCACCCAGGCGTGGGTCCGGCTCCAGGCCCGGCCCCGCTGGCGGTCCGGGGCCTCGGTGGGTTTCGCGCACTACGAGGAGGGCGTACAGGCCGTACGCGCTCTGTCGCAGTCCGGGCTCGACCCGGCGAACTGCAGGCTCCTGGACCCCATGGAGGCGCTGATCAACGCCGGCTCGGCGACATCCGTCCTGGTGCTCGGGTTCGAGTCGGCCGATCACCCCGTCACGGCCCCGATGGAACGAGCGCTGGAACTGTGCCGGGACCACGGGGGTGTCCTGTCCGGCGGGCCGCGCCCTACCGACAGCCCCGACCGGCCCGCGCGCGGCGCGGCCGCGGACACCTGGCGCTCCTCCTTCCTCCGGATGCCGTACCAGCGGGACGCGCTCGCGGCCCAGGGCATGATCGTGGAGACGTTCGAGACCGCGTGCACGTGGGATCGGTTCGACCGACTGCGCGCCGCCGTCGACGACGCGGCCCGGGACGCCATGCGCCAGGTCGGCGCCGTGGGCGTGGTGACCTGCCGGTTCTCCCACGTCTATCCGGACGGCCCCGCCCCGTACTTCGGCATCTACGCCGCCGGAACGTGGGGCAGGACGGTGGAGCAGTGGGACGAGATCAAAGCGGCGGTCTCCGAGGCGCTCATCGGCTGCGGAGCCACCATCACCCACCACCACGCCGTGGGCCGTGACCACCGCCCGTGGTACGACCAGCAGCGCCCCGGCCTCTTCGCCGCCGCCCTCCAGGCCGGCAAAGCGGTACTCGACCCGGCGGCGATCCTCAACCCCGGCGTGCTGATCGACCCCCTGCCCGGCCGACGGGACGGCGCGGCGGCCCGAGGACACCGAGTATCGAGGAGTACCGATGAGCCCGGTGAGTTCCGATGAGAACCGCTGAGTTCCGATGAGTTTCACGGCGCCCGGCTGTCTACCTTCTCGTACGCTCGAGATGCCCAGCAGCAGCCCCGAGAGGGTGAGGGAACATGAAATACATGATCCAGATGAACGTGCCGGCCGCCGAGTGGGACGCCATCATGGCGTCGTACTCCCCGCACGACATGCAGGCGATGTTCGCCCACATGAACGCCCTCAACAACGACCTCACCGCCGCGGGGGAGTGGGTGGACGGGCAGGGTCTCGGCGGCCCCTCGCTGGTCAAGACGGTGCGGGCCGGAAGCGACGGACGACCGCGCGTGACCGACGGGCCGGCCTGGGCGGGGCACATCCTGGCCGGCTACTGGGTGGTCGACGTGAAGAGCGAGGAACGGGCCCTGGAGATCGCCGCACGGGCGTCGGCCTGCCCCGGTCCCGGTGGGAAGCCCGGCAGCGATCCGGTCGAGGTGCACCCGATTCCCGGGGCCCCCACGGCGGCCTGAAAGTTGGCCGCCGCCAGCCCGCCGTGTGCCGCGAGAGTCACCTTCATCGTGCGCGACCTCGTGACACTCGCCCGAGGACCGGGCAACGGCGGTTCCCGCCGGTCACCTGGATGCCTTCAACGCGTTCACATCCTTGGCCAGTCCCGTCATCTTGGCGCTCAGTTCCCCGATCTGCCTGGTCAGGGCTGCCAGGTCGTCCTGCCGGCCCGCGCCGCCGTGCCCGTTGGACGCGAGGCTCCGTGCCCGGACGAGCCCGGTCGGAACGCCCGCGATGGGCACCTCCACCTCTCGCCACGCCGCCAGCACGGCCGACTGCTCGGCGCTCCCGGCGCCGAACAGTTCCCCGGCCTTCTGGAAGGTGGTGTGGGCGAAATCCTGGAACTGGGCCCCGGAGGCGGACGCCCTGAGCGATTCGTACCAGATGGGCCCGGCGGCCTCCCACGCGAATCCGCCGATGCCCACGGCCGTCAGGAAGAACGCCTTGTTCGGAATACCGGAGTTGAAGTGCACCCCGCCGTTGTCCCCTGCCTCGGAGTCGGGCAGGTGGACGAACTTGCTCATGCGGTCGGGCTGCGGGTCCCTCCCGAACAGTGCGTTGTCGTACGCATGCCCCGGGGCCTTCAGCGACCGCAGGGCGTCGGCGTCGATTCCCGGGGTCCACACGTCGGCACCGATCAGCCAGTCCGCCTCCTCGGCCGACTGCTTGAGCGACCACTGCTTGACCAGCGACCCGAAGACGTCCGAGACCGACTCGTTCAGGGCCCCGGACTGATTGTGGTACTCGAGTCCGGCGGTGTGTTCGGTGACTCCGTGCGTCAGCTCGTGGGCGATCACGTCGAGGGATCCGGTGAGGTTGGCGAGCTGCTTGCCGTCCCCGTCACCGAAGACCATCTGGCGTCCGTCCCAGAACGCGTTGTTGAACTTCACGCCGAAGTGAACGTACCCGTCCAGACGCATCCCCCGGCCGTCGATCGAATCGCGCTGGAACACCTCCTTGTAGAAATCGCGCGTCAGGCCGAGTCCGGCGAACGCCCGGTTCACGGACCCGTCCACCGACTCCGGTCCGTCCTCCGGCCTGGCGAGGACGGCGGCCGGGAGGAAACTCCCCTGCTCGCAGTCGAAGACGGTGCGCCGGCCGTTCCCGGCGGCGGCCGCGCCGTCGAAGGACGCCCGGACCGCTCGCTCACCCCGCAGGCGAGCCGTGGTCAGCAGGGTGTCGAGGGCGGCCTGGCGCACCTCACCGTCCTCGCTCTCCAGGAGCCTCTTGAGAAGGTACGGGGGGATGATGCAGTTGAGTCGCGGCGAGGTCCTGCTCATAGGACACCTCCGAAGAGAAGAGGACCGACGGTGGGGCATTCGGCAATGCGTGGGAGGTTCGCTCCCTACACCCAGTTGACTTCCGCCCGCCGCAGCAGCGGGTCGTCCGTCAGGTGGAACAGCGGCACGGCGTAGTTGCCGGACCTGAACCGGCCGCCGAAGTGCAGGCCGAGCACCCGGTGATCGGCCAGGTCGAAGACCGGGGAGCCGCTGTTGCCGCCGAGGGTGGAGCAGTCGTGCGTCATGGTGAACCCGGACCCCTCCGGGACCAGGGCCGTGACCGTGCCCGGCTGGAGCCGCTTCACGTTGTAGATGTCCATGAAGATGCGCCGCATGGCCTCCGGCTCGTTGCGGCGGCCGTCGGCCGCCGGGTAGCCGACCACGTACACGGGCCGGCCCGGCAGGTCCGGCGGGGCGTCGGCGGCGACCGGCAGGGGCGCCGGCAGGGGCCCGCCGCCGGCGGCCGTGGGGGACACGCGGAGCAGCGCCATGTCGACGTCCTGGTGGATGCCGATGACCTCGGTGACCTCGAACTCGAGCGATCCGTCGGTCGCGGGCGCGCCGAGTTCCTCGGCGGTGTCGAGACGCGCACCCATGCCCTGGCGGAAGGTGAACCCGCCCTCGCCGTCCGCCCGGCTGAACTCGGCCGCGACATGGCGGTTGGTCATCACCGCGAACGGCGACACCAGGAAGCCCGTGCCCAGCCAGTCCAGTTCCGCGTGGCCGGAGACCTCCACCCGGCCGACCCGCTCGATGGAATTCCGGATGCCCGGCCGCTGCCCGTCCAGCAGCGCCCAGTCGCCCGGCTGCGAGGCGAAGTCCTGGCCCTGGACCAGGATCGCGGGACGCCCCTCGAGTAGGACGATGGCCTCCACCCCGAAGTACTCGTCCGCGTCGACCTCGTCGGTGCGGCCCGCGGCGAGCTTCTCCAGCCCGCGGACGCCGGCCTCCAGCACCGTGGCCCGCTCCTCCCGGGCGGCGCGGCCGATCTGCGCGGCCGCCTCGTCCTCCCGGGGAAGTTCCTCGGCGGATTCCAGGATCTCCGCGTTCAGCCCCTTGCGCACGCGTGCGGCCACCTCCAGCAGATCCTCCTTGAAGACCTGCTCGGGGCCGGTCGCCACCGGTGATCCACCGCGCATCTCACACCTCCTGTGGTCGTGCCCGCCCGGTCAGCGCGACTGGGCCGCGGCGATCTCGTCGTGGATTTGAGGGCTGTGCTCCCGCAGGTGCCGCATGATGGCGCTCAATTGGGTGCCGACGTTCACGAACGCCGTGCTCTTGCCCTGGAAGCTGACGTCCGAGACGCGGCGGGTGCCCCGGTGCAGGGCCACCACCGTCCAGTCGTCGGTCAGCACCGGCGAGCCGGAGGAGCCGCCCCGGGTGTCGGTGAAGTACCGCACGTCCCGGTCGTCCGCTTCGAAGGCGAGGTTGTTGCGCAGCGCGATCCGCTTCGGTTCCCCGCCCGGGTGCTGAATGATGTTGAGCGCCACAGGAGCGTCCTTGGCCACGGCCAGCGGCGCGGTGGCGACGCGCAGGAAGGGCCGGGGCGGCGCGCCGGCCAGGCGCAGCACGGCGTAGTCGAGCTCCTCGTCCCAGGCCACGAGTTCGCTCGCCCGCGCCTCCTCGACGTCCGCGTCGTCCTCGTTCAGGTAGTCGAACCGGGAGCGTGATCCCTCGGCCTGGAGCCGCAGGTCCGCCGGCTCCGCCACCTGCTGCTGGCCGTCGGTGCGCTTGCGGGCGTTGACCACGTGGTGGTTGGTGACGAGCAGGTCGGAGGAGATGAGCCAGCCCGTGCCGTTGTGGGGCAGCGCCAACGGCTGGAGCAGGGCGCCCCCCTGGTAGGGCAGCACCTTGATACGGGCGACCGAGGCGCCCGCCTGCGCTCCGCCGTTCAGGAAGCCGAAGGGCACCGTGTCGTCCCGGAAGACGATCTCCTCCTTGGTCTCCCCGGTAGGGACGTCAGGCGCCACGTCGGGCTCGCCGGCCGCGTCGCGCGCCACTCGGTCCAGTGCCTTGAGGATCACGTCGCGGGCGGCGGCGTCGGTGAGCTGGTCGGCCGCGTTGCGGAGCCAGAGGGCCAGCGGCACGGTGCCATCGATCAGGCGTTCCACCCGGTTCATCTCGTTGAGGTCCGAGTGGACCTGCTGCCCGGGCGCCGCGAGGAGCGGCAGCGAACCGCGGTACTTCGGGAGGATGCCCGCGAACAGCAGGCTCCGCAGCGACGGGTCCGTCAGTCCCGCCTCGACCGCCGTGTCCCGCAGCAGTACGACATCGTCCTGGGACAGATACGTGTCGCTCATGGTCCATCAGGCCGCTCTGTGGCCGTTCCCTTCGCCTGGGCCCTCTGCTGAGGGGTCCGCCCCGCCCCGCTCCGACGAGGCCGGCCGCTCGCCCGTGGGCAGGTCCGGGACGGGGGCGACGGCGCCGGAGCCCATGACGGCCGCCACGCCCGAGGCGAGCTCGCCGCTCCGGTCGTCGAGGGCCAGGAGGCGCCGGGCGAGCCGGTCGAGCGTCCCGAGGCGGCGCGCCTCGCGCAGCATGCCCCGCACCCCCCGGTGGGCTGACCCGGTCGTGTACCTCTGGTCGGGCGGCCCGGCGGAGTCCTCCAGGAGGCGGCGCAGCGGGGCCCGCAGCTCGGGTCGGCCGGCCACCACGCGGGCGATCGCCTCGCCGAACGCGTCCAGGACCCCGTCCTCGGTCTCGGGCAGGCCCACGACGTCCAGCGCGTGCTCCAGGATCCTCGGGTGGTCGCGCGAGACCTCGGCGACCGCGGCACGCACCAGGGCGGGCTGCCGGACGAGTTCCGCGTCGGGCAGCCGCCGCAGTCGCTCGGCCAGCCTGCTCTCGACCTCCTGGTCGTGCTCCTCGGTGCCCATCGCCAGCTGTGCACGGGTCAGCAGGGCGCCCAGCGCCTCGAAGTCCTTGCCCAGGCCCGTGGCGATCGCCTCGGCCTCGGCGAGGTCCTCGTCGGCCGCGTCCCGCTCGCCGTCCGCCTCGGCCAGCCGCGCCGCGAGGAGCAGCAGCTCCAGCTGCAGTCCCGGGAAGCCGTCCTCCTCGGCACGGTCCACCGCCGCGTCGGCGGCCGCCCGGGCCTCGGTACGACGCCCCAGCCGGTCCAGGGTCTCGACCCACAGCGGGTGCAACGGGCTGCCCGAGGTCCACGGGCGACGCTCCTCGAGCCGGGCCGCGGCCGCGCCGGTGTACCCCTGCGACAGGAGGTCCTCGACCTCGCGGGCGGTGATGCGCTCCCAGTCCTCCTGGTCCGCCTCCGCCATCACCTCGTCCGGGGTGTGGCCGCCGAAGCGCCCGGCGAGGTACGCGGCGGACCGTCCCGCCATGTCCTGGTCGGCCCCCTCCAGGAACCGCTCGACACCGGGCAGCCAGCGCAGCTCCACCTCGCGCGGGCTCTCGTTCAGGCGCAGCCGGTGGTAGATCTCCTCCGCCCGGGACTCCAGACCTGCGCGGGCCGCGTAGTACGTGACGGCCCGCTGCCCGACCGCCCGCATCACGTCCGCACGGGCGCGGTCCGCCAGCCGCAGCATGACGGCCCGCAGATCGGTCCGGTGGCGCACGCTCCCCGGGCCGGCGGATTCCACCAGGTCGAGCCGGGAGAACAGCGCGAAGAGGCGCTCCGCCTCCGCGTCGGATTCCACCGCCAGTCCGCAGGGCTGGGCGAGGACTTCGCGGATCAGCCCGGGGGTGACGGTCCGCAGGGCCATTCCGGCCTGGGCCAGGGCACGGACGTCCTCGTCCTCGACGCGCGCGAGGATCCGCTCGTACAGGATCCCCTGGATGAGCATCTCGTCGACCTTGCGGAAGAAGTGCCGGCGCCGCCGGGGCAGGCTCTCGATCAGTTCGTTCAGCGGCCCGGCCCGGTCGCCCTCCCGCACGGCTGCCCGCGCCGCCAGCTTCAGACTCAGGGGATTGCCGCCGACGCGGTCGGCGAGTTTCCCGGCGAGCCGTTCGTCGCTCACCCCGGAGCAGGCCAGGAGGGCCGCGGAGGCCTCCGGGCCGAGGTCGTCCAGCTCGATGGTCAGGGGTTCCACCAACCGGGCCGGATGCTGCTCCAGCAGCCGTCCGGCGACGACGGTCCGCAGCCGCGGGTGCACCTTCTGGAGCGCCGACCAGACACCCCACATGCGGCCGAGCTCCGGGGAACCGCGGTACTGGGCCTCCTCGAAGGAATCGATCACCAGCACCAGGGGCGGCTGCTCCCGCGCGGGCACCCCCACCACCCCGACGACGAGCGTCGCGAGCTGGGCCGCCAGCATGCCCTCCCGCGCGGCGGACAGGGCGTGCACGCCCGACTGGGAGAGCCGCGCCATCGTCGCCCGGGTGGTGGCGAGCTCGAAGAGCTCGTCGACCGTGTCCTCCTCGGCCCGGTGGAGGCCGACGGTCTCCTCGCACGCATGCGCCAGGGCGTCGAAATCGGCGTGGTGCTCCGGGAACTGGACGCGGAGCTGGCGAGCCATCTCCGCGATCAGGGTGGCCGGTTCGTGGACCGAGAGGGTGGGCCGTGCGAAGTCGACGTACGCGAAGGGGAACGGCGTCGGGAAGTCGCGCAGGCTGTCCCGGAGGAACGTCGTGAGCAGTGCGCTCTTGCCGACACCGCTGAGCCCGTGGACCAGCACCGGCCGCTTCGTGCCGCTGCCGACCTCCCGGGTGAACTCGTCCTGCAACGGCGTGGGCAGTCCGATGTAGGCGCGCAGCCGGGCGAGTTCCACGGCGCGCCCCTGGAAGGAACTGCGTGCGAGGCGTTCGAGGGGCTGCATCAGCCGTGCCCGGTCCAGCAGCTGCTGGACCTCCCCGCTCTGCGGGATGCCGGTGATCCCGGGGATCTGCGCGAGCCACAACACCGCCTGCAGCGTGTGCGGCAGCTCGTCCAGCTTCTGGCGCTCGAGGTCCGGGGGCGTGCCGTCGAGATAGGCCAGCGCGGTGCGTTCCGGGCCCGGGCCGGGAGGGACCTGCTCCAGGTTGGCCAGCAGGGCGAGGCGGGCCGGTTGCGGAGCGGCGAAGTGGCGCAGCGCCGTGTCGCGGGCCTCCGGCTTGAGTACCCAGGTGAAGGTGTTGCGCGCGCCGACGGCCCGGCAGTCGGGCAGCAGCTCCACGCACGCGGCCCCGGAAGGCGCCTCCTCGCCGGGCAGCCTCAGCCGCGCCGGGTCGAACCGGCCCAGCAGGGAAGCCGCTTCCCGGTAGGCCTTGCGCAGGTCCGACACGTCCGCGGGACCGGGGGCGGCCGCGGTGGCGCGCAGCCGCTCGGTCAGGCGCGCGCCGAAGTCCTCGCCGGGCGGGAGCGTGCCGTAGAGGCGGACCGATTCCGCTGCCGCCGCGCATACCTTGCGCATGTAGCTGTCCGGTCCGGAGGCCTCACCCGCGTGGAGGACGGCGGGGACGGTCGTCTCCACGAGCCCGGCCACACGCTTCGTGTCCACGGGCGCCGAGGCCTCCGTGAAGAACTGCCGGAAGAACTCCTGCAGATCGTCCGGACCGAACATCCGGGCGGTGTCCCTGACCTCGTTCTTGCGTATCTCGTACGGGAGCTGGCGCATCGTCGGTGAGTATCCGAGCAGCACGAGCCGGGGCGGTACGTCCGGTGGCGACGGCCTCTGGCGGTAGATGGCCAGGGCCAGCTTTCCGATGCAGTCCCAGACGTCGGAATTGACGTCGAGCTTGTCGCAGTCGTCCAGCACCAGCCAGTACTGCGCGAGGGCGGTGGTGGCCTGTCCGACGACTCGCTGCACCGCCACGTCGATCTCAGGAAGTGGATCGTTCAATAGTGCCGGATTCAACGGCGAGGAGGCCGTGTTCGAGGCCGCCGGGGCCGGGGCCGGGTCCGCGACGGACTCGATGAGCCGCTTGACCACCTGGTCGGCGGTCGAGGTCCGGTTGAGCGTGACCCGCACCGGGCGGAAATTGCAGTGCTGGGCTACGTGCCGGATCAGTTTGTAACTGTGGGAGCGCCCGCTGTCCGGCTCTCCGTCCACCACCAGAACCGTCTTGTCGAGATTCTCGACGAATTGGCGGAGCCGTTTCCTGAATTCCGCCCGGTCGATGAACACCTCGGCGCCGTTGCTCAGCACGCTGCTGAGAAAGAAGTCCTGGGGCGAGACGTGCAGCCGCGCCGCCTCCTCCAGCTCGCGCTTGAGGCGCAGGGCCTCCTTGCCGGCCGGGATGGAGGCCAGCGAGTCGATCCGCACGAGCGTGCTGAGCAGTTGGAGCTGGGTTTCGATGCCGCTGTTGCGCACCGCCTCGACCAGGGCGACCGAATTGTCGCTGCTCACATAACTCAGTGGGATCCGGCTCACGAACTCGGGTGAGAATCCGAACTGCACGAGCTTGGGTCGGGGCTCGCCGGCAATGAAGAAGTGGTCCCGCACCATTTCGGTGACGAGTCCCCATTCGGTGTCCTTGGGAGACATACCGCACCTGCACAGCCGCCGTGGCGGCATGGGAAGACGGACTGCCTGATACCTGCCATGGTTTCACTCGGCCCGGTCCGTCGCAACGCGGCCGAACGGCGCGCGGACCCCCTGCCGTACGGCCGCGCCGCGCGGGTACCGGGCGGCGCGGCCGTGACGGTGCGGCCGTCGTTGCGCAGGCGCGTCCTCGGTCTCAGCCGCCCAGGACCACGTCGTCGTAGCTCTCCAGGCGCTTCCAGCGCTCCGCGGGTGCGCGGGTGACGGGCATGAGGTCGGCGGCCGGCAGCGGCCCGAAGTCGAGGCCGGTGAGCTCGACGATGTCGCTGACCGGCACCTGGAAGGTGCGGTACGGGCCGAGCGGCGGCGGATCCCCGGGCTTGGCGCCCGCCATCGCCCGCTCGCGGTCCCGGCTGAGGTCGGGACTCTGGTCGAGGATGTACCCGGTCGCGGCCAGACGGCCGCTCTGGATGAAAGCGGCCACCTTCCAGAACCGCAGCGGCACCTGGATGCCCCGGTAGGGCGGGTCGGAGTCGTGCAGAACGGGACCGGTGAAGACGGACAGCTTGCGGTCGAACTCGGCCGCGTGGTCCAGCAGATGGTTCTCCAGCCCCTGCCACAGCTCCTTGCCCTGGTTGAAGAAGTCCTGCTGCGGAGCCGCGTTGGTGAAGTGGAAGGTGTCCAGGTTCGCGCGGTCGCCCTCGGCCGCGGCACCCCAGACCGGGTCCAGGCGGCGGACCAGGTGCCCCCGGTCCAGGGAGTTGTCGCGGTAGATGTCGTTGCCGGCCTGCTGGGTCTCGGGTACGCGGGGGTCGAACTCCCAGGCATCGTCGCGGGGTACGTCCTCGATGAGCCGTTCGCCGTCGATGCAGACGGCGGTGGAGGCGGCCAGTCTGCGGTCGGGGCGCAGGACGACGGTGAAGTGGGTGTAGGGGAGGACCACGGTCTCGATCCCGGCGGCGGCCGGCTTCGGGAGCGGGACGACGGTACCGAGGAAGGACTCGTCGTATCCGGTGCGATCGGCGAAGGAGTCCTGCCGCGCCCTGACTCCCGCAGCCCGGTCCGGAGGCGTGTCGATTGCATTCATACAATAGCAATACCGTGCGCAAGTGATCGTTTACGATCCGGTGTCACGGCTCACCCGAACAGCGGCTCCCCCTCGGCAGGCCCGATCGGGCGGCGTCCCCCGCGTCCCGGTTCAGGCGGCGGCGGCCGCGGAACCCATGCTCTCGACCCCCCCCGTGCCCCCACGCCCCGAGGAGTAACCGTGCCCACTGGCCTGTCCATCCACGTCGGTCTGAACAAGGTCGATCCCGACGCCTACGACGGCTGGGACGGCAAACTCCTGGCCTGCGAGAACGACGCCCGTGACATGGCGGCGGTGGCCCGCGCCGGCGGGTTCGGCGACACCGTGATCCTCACCGGCGACGGCACGGTCGAGAACATCACCGGGGAACTGCGCAAGGCGGCCGGACGGCTCAAGAGCGGCGACATCCTGCTCTTCACCTACTCGGGCCACGGCGGCCAGATGGACAACGTCGTCGGATCGGACGACGAGCCCGACCGGCTGGACGAGACGCTGGTGTTCTTCGACCGCCAGTTCCTCGACGACGAGCTGTACCGGGAGTTCGGGCGGTTCGAGTGGGGGGTCAGGATCGTCGCCCTGCTCGACAGCTGTCACAGCGGCAGCGCCATCGAGTCCCTCCAGGGACTGCTCACCCCGGAGGCGCTGGAGTCACAGTTCCAGACCCGTGACCCGGGCCAGGTGGAGGCGGCGTCCCGGCTGATGCCCCTGCTCGAGCAGCAGCAGAACTTCGCGCGGGACCGGGCGTTCTACGAGGGTCTCCAGCGCGAGCTCAAGGAAGGCAACGGCAGCGGCCCCGCGCCCGGCGCCGTGCTCATCGCCGCCTGCCAGGACAACCAGGTGGCGTCCGACGGAGACGTCAACGGGCTGTTCACCGCGAACCTCCTCAAGGTGTGGGGGGAGGGCGCCTTCCAGGGCGACTACCGCACCTTCCACCGCGACATCCAAAAGCGGATGCCCGCCATCCAGAGCCCGAACTTCTACACGACGGGCAGCCCGTCGGACGGCTTCCTCAAGCAGAAGCCGTTCACCATCTGACCTTGCCTGCCGTACGGCCGGCCGCCCCCGGGAGCCGTCGCATCGGCCCCGTGGGCGGCTCCGCTAGCCGCCCCTCACCCGCCGGAGCGGGCCTCCTGAAGGAGCTTCTGATAGGGCGTCTGCACCGTGGAGCCCCGCACCGGCGAGAGACCGTACCGGTCGTTGACCGCTTCTTTCGCGTCGGGATCCAGGGGATCGAACTCTGTCCGTCCACCCGGCGGCGACACGTCCACCACGACGTGCGGCCACGTGAACGCCGCCCGGCGACGGGCGTCGCCGCCTCGCCGCCGCTGCGGGCAGCCGCATGAGAGTCCTCTCAGCTGAGGCCGCCTCCGGCCTCCTTCGCCGTGGCCAGGCGCCACGGCGCGAACGCGCTGGTGGTGCGTGGCAGCAGGCCCGCCAACTCGGGGCAGTGCCGCGCCACCACGCTGGTCATGCCGTTGCGCTGGATCCAGTCCATGCCCAGGGGCGTGTACACCTCGGGCCTGAAGTCGACCGTGAGGAAGCGGTCGCTCTGCAGGCGGCGGGTCGCCATCAGGATGAAGATGCGGAAGGCGGTGTCGCTGAAGCCGAAGCCCTGCGGTGGGTTCTCGGCGAAGAGACCGACCATGGTGTCGATCTGATCGACATCGCGGTAGACCTCCTTCAGGCGTGCGACCGTCTCCGCGTCGCAGGACACGTCCTCGAACCGCCGCACCGGCGGCTTGTGCAGACCTGCCCGGAAGTCGTTGTAGCGGGGTACACCGCGGCGCCGGGTGCGTACCAGGTCGACCACGGACAGGTCGATGATCTCCCCGTCCCGCTCGAACGCGCGCAGGGCGCGGGGGTAGTTGTGCAGGGTGATCGCGCCGGGATGGGCGATGCCGAGCGAGTACAGCGAATTGGCCAGACCGGTCGCCCGGATGAGCGGCTCCGCCGCGCGGCCCTGCACGTCGTCGAAGCCGAGGGTGTCCAGACGCCGGCCGAGCCGGTGGTCCATGATCTCGAAGTCGTCGGGGAGCAGCGGGTGCATGCGGTAGACGGTGACGAAGTCCTCGGTGAGCGAGTACGGAGCGGCATGGTGGTCCGGCAGGGTCTCGGGGATGCCGGTCAGTGAATGCGCCTCGAAGAGCCACAGCCCCAATTGTTCGAGCCACTTCTTCGGCGGCCCCTGCCAGTTCGTCTTCAGGCCGATGTCGATCACATCGGTGGCGAGGATCGCGGGGGTCCACTCCACGGTGTGGATCTTCGCGATGAGAGCCGAGACGACCAGGCGCGCCGTCTGGTAGACACGGTCCTCGCTCAGCCTCGGGTACTCCTGCCGCAACGCTTCGCACACGGCGTTGTGCTCGCGGGCGAACAGGGTCTGCATGGCGCTGAGCCCGTACCACCAGCTCTCCGCGAACCCGGTGAGCGGGAGGCCGTCCGGCCCGGCGGGCAGGTGGCCGTCCTCCAGGCGCAGCGACGCACCACCGCCCGGCTCGCGCAGCGACTTCCCGGTGATCTCGTCGCCACCGTAGATTTCGGAGCCGTCCCACCAGTGCGACGCCGCGTTGGCGAACAGCGTCGGCGGACCCGTGCCGTCGGCCGGGTGCATACCGTCGTTCTCGGCGAAGCGCATGACCTCCTCGGGAGGTCCGCCCGGTGTGTTCCTCCACGTGACACCAGGGGGGAGCGGCACCTCGACGCTCTTCGTACCGGTGGGGTAGCGCTTGTGGTTCACCCAGTCGTGGACCTGGAACTGGATCCAGGCGGCAGCCAGGATGTTGAGGGAACGCGCCGGGATGAAGGCGTCGCGGTGCAGCAGCTCCCGACTGACCGTGACCGGGTTCGGGACGTCGAAGAGCTCCGGCCGGTAGACGGGTGCGAGGTTCCGGCCGAAGGCTGACCCCACAGCGCCCATCCCCGGTGCGGACAGGTCGTTGTAGGTGCCGTCGTAGCTCCGTGCGAGCCGCATGTCCTCCTCGACGGGCGGGGGTACGGACTGGGCCCTGGGCGGGGCCTCGCGGACCTCGGTGTCGATCAGGTTGTACCGGCGCAGCTTCTGCCGGAAGGCCACGAGGTTCAGCAGCCCGAGGCGCGTGGGCAGCCGGTGCCAGGGGACGAACCGGTTGAGTCCGCGGAAGGCGGCGCGCAACGGCACGCCCAGTACGGCGTTGCGCCGGGGCTCGACGTTGGCGAACCGGTGGCCCAGGCGGTGGGCGCTGCTCGCTTCGTAGGCGACCTTGCGCGCGCGGTTGAGGTTTCCGAGGGGCCGGAACTCCTCCGTCGTGTTCCACGGGTTGAAGGCGAGCTCGTCGACCCGTGCCGCTGCGGCCCGGGCCCCGGCCGAGCCGATGTCACGGCGCGGAACGGTCAGCGTTGCCACACGTACCAGAGGCGTGTCCTCCTCCTTCCACTCGGCCGCGCCGTCCTCGATCGGCGTCCTGCGGGCATCCACGTAGCGCTGGACGTACAACCCGAAGACGACGTCCGCCGCCGCCAGCCGCCGTGCGAGTTCGTGCTGCAGGTAATCGGGGTCGGTGCCGGAGGGGGCGGGGGCCGGCGGAGCGTCGTCCGCGGGGCGCAGCTGGTAGCGCACCGGCCCCGCGTCCCCCCACAGGACGGCTCCGCGGCTCCAGTACGTCTCCAGCGCCAGGCTGACCACGGTGCGGCTCGTACCCGCACGAACGTTGCGCCGCATGCGCGCGGCGGTGGGCCATCCGACCGCGAGCGGCAGCGTGACGAACAGCGCGAGGGCCTTGCGTGGTGTCGAGTCGGCGCCGGCCATGGCCTTCGCGAATTCGACGAACTCGCGGGCGTTGCGCGCGTGCGAGACGGGATGGCTCGTCATCAGCAGGTCGTGCGCCTCGTCGGCTCCCACCGTGACGCGCAAGGCGGCTCCGCGCAGATCGGGGGCGTGGTCGGGCCGGCGGGCGCCGTTGGCATTGGAGAGGCGCACGGTGACGGGGTACTCGGCGCCCGGTTGGGCGAAGCCGGTCCGCAGGTCGGCGGGCAGGTCGCCGACGAAGGCCAGCCGCGCGTCCTCCACGCCGAGAACGGCCTTGGCGTGGAACGTCCGCGCGAGGTCGGCGGCGCCACTGCGCTTCCTGGACTTCAGCTGGACCCGCATGAGCTCGCGGGCGAGCCGCTCGAAGACGAGTCGCTCCGCCTCCGGGTTGCCGCCCACGTAGTGCTCGTACTGCCTGAACTCGGCCATGTGTGCCTCTTCGCCAAGGCGCACCCCGCTCCCGCGGTCCGGACGCGATGCCGGCGGACGGCGAGGTGACGCTGCACGGCTGCCCGGGACTGGATCCCCGGGCACCTGGGTTACACACGGCAACCCTGACCCAGGGGTGCGGCCGCGGCGCGCGGAACAACGCAGACGGGTGGTATCCGCTTCGCGCCCCGCGGGGCCGGCCGAGGAGCGGACCGCCGTGCGAATCCGCGGCGCGCCGTGAGGGGTGACGCCTGAACCGCCACTCGCCCGGCCCCCTTCATGTGCGGGAGCGGGATGCGTCGGGTACTGGCAAACTGGTTTCCGGGGCACGGCCCGACGGATACGTCCCCGTCGGCCGACCGGGACCGGGACCGGACCGAGGCCCACGCCGACGCCGAGACCACTCGATGGCCGCCACAGCGCACAGCCACAGCTTCCCGGGCCACCACAGCTCCTCACCCGAGGCGTCCGTCCCGGCGTCCGGGGACGCCCGGGGCGTCTGCGCCACGGGCGACGGGGCCGACACGACCGCGCCACGTGCCGCGTCGACACCGCACGCGCCGACAAACAATGCGGGGGAGCGGACGAGGGACGGCGATGAGGGTTTACGAAGCCATGGTCAAGGGCCTGGAAGACATCGGAGTACGGGCCGCGTTCGGCGGGGCCGGAGAGAACGCCGCCGGGCTGATGCTGGCGCTGAAGCATTCGCAGCAGATCCGGCCGGTCATGACGCGGCACGAGCAGGCCGCGTCCTTCATGGCGTGCGGCCACGCGATGTACACGAACGAACTGGGCTTCTGTTTCGCGACGGCCGGGCCGGGCGCGTTCAACCTGTTCTCCGGCCTCGCCGTGGCGATGTCCGACTCCTACCCCGTGCTCGCGGTCTCGGGCTACGCCTCGAGGGCGTGGCAGGGATGGGGCTCCCTCAACGAGACCTCGGGGCTGAACCGGACGCCCGACTCCCGGGCCATGTTCGCGGCCACGACGAAGAAGTCCTTCCTGCTCACCGATGCCGCCGACACGTGCGACGTCCTCGAGGAAGCCGTCAACATCGCCTTCGAAGGCAGGCCAGGGCCGGTGCACATCCACGTGCCCGAGGACCTGACCCACCGCGGTGTGGAGGTGACGAACTTCCGGCACATCCGCCTCGACGTAGCGCCGGTCGTCCCGGATCCGGCCCGCGTGGAGTCGATCGCCTCGATGCTGGCCGACGCCCTCACACGGCGCAGGCGCATCGTGGCGCTCGTCGGATTCGGCGCGATCCGCAGCGGAGCGGGAGCGGAGGTCCGGCGCTTCATCGAACGGTTCCGGATCCCCCTGCTCACCACACTGGACGGCAAGGGCATCGTCTCCGAGGGGCACCCGCTCTCGGTGGGCGTCTTCGCGGACAGCGGACACGCCAGCGCGTGGAAGGCGTTCCGTGAGGCCGATGTCGTCCTGTGCGTCGGCAACTCCCTGAACCAGCACGCCACGTTCAACTACCGCGAAGACCTCTTCGAGAACAAGGTGCTCGTCCATGTGAACATCTCCGAGAGCGAGTTCCGCAAGGCCTACCGGCCCGACTACGCGCTGCTGTCCGATGCGCGCCTCGGGGTGGCCGCCCTCCACGAGGCGCTCGACGAACGCGTCGGCGACGTCCCGGAGGTCGAGGTCGACGGCCGCGACTACGAAGCCCGCCACATCACGCACCTGACCGGAAAGATCCACCCGGGGGAGCTGGCCCAGGCGATCGGCAGGATGCTGCCCCCAGGAGGGGTTCTGCTCGCCGACGCGGGAGCACACCTCGCCTGGCTGGGCTACTACGTGGAGCTGGAGGAGGGGCAGAACTTCCGCAAGGCCGGTTCCTTCGGGCCGATGGCCGGGCACGTCAACGGCGCCATCGGCATGAAGGTCGCCCACCCCGAACGGACCGTCGTCGTCGGATGCGGCGACGGGTGCTACTCGCTGTCCGGTTTCGAGCTGATGACCGCCGTCGAGAACGACGTCCCCGTCATCTGGATCATCTTCGACGACCAGGAATTCAAGCTGATCAAGATGTTCCAGTTCGTCACCTACGGGGAGACGGGGCTCGTCGAGTTCCAGAACCCCGACTTCGCCGCGTACGCGCAGGCGTGCGGCGCCGACGGTTACCACGTCGAGACGCTGGCGGAGTTCGAGAAGGCGTTCCGGGAAGCGCTGGCCTCGGGGCGGCCCTCCCTCATCGACGCCCGGATCACGCGATGGGCCGTCCCCCACTACAGCCCCTCGCCCGACGGCGTCATCGCCGGCCTCGTCGAGACCATCGAGGCACGCTTGCGCGGCTGACAGCGTTCGCGTCCGCCCGACCGGTCGCGACGTGAAGGGACAGCATGATGAACGACCCGCTGAACGCAGACCGCCGCGCCGGGTTCGAGGCCCTCCTGAAACGCCCGCTGCTCACGTCGATCTGGCGTCGCCGCACCCACCGCGTCAGCCGCGGCAGCTCGGTAGCGGCCGGCTCGATGAGCTGGACCTCCACCGCACCACGGGCCCCGCTCACAGAGCTCGAAGAGGCCGTCCTCATCGCCGTCACGGGCTGCTCCGGCCTCACCATGCCGGACCGCCCGTTCGCCGACCCCCGTGACGGCAAGCCCGTCATGGCCAAGCCGAACCTCAACATGGCCGGCCGGACCGCGGGCAGCCCCGACAACGCGCAGGGCACCCACTTCTTCCTGATCAACGACACCGGAACCTACTTCCTGCGCAGACTTCCCCCCGCCTCCGAGGACGACGGGGCGACCGCGTTCGATCCCGGGACCCTCTGTGCGCGCGCCGCCGAGGCGAAGGTCCGGCTGCTCGACCACCGCATCGACGTACCGGAAGGAAAGCGGGACTTCCCCGCCTACCTCGACTCGAACCGGTTCCTGTCGAACCTGCCGGGCACCACGGTCCTCTTTCCCGTGGTGGACCTGTCACGGCAGTACATCAACGGTCTGATGTACCTGCTGACCCAGCCCGAGGGGGCACGGCCGGCGATCGTCGACGACCGGAACCTCTACCGCTCGGCGGGCGTGCGCTCCTGGGTGAGGTCGGGCTTCCTCAACAAGGACATCAAGCTGCCCCTGGGCTTCATCTGGGCCATGCGGACGCAGATCGAGGCCGACCTGCTGCTCCAGAACCTCATGCTCACCGCCGACTCCATGGGCCTCGGAGCATGGATCCACGCCTCGATCGCCCCGTCGATCATGCTGGGGGACCCGAAGTTCCGTCCCGCCTACGGTCCCATGCTGGACTTCGACTGGACCGTCCCCCGGTGGCGACCGGCGGACCTCCTGCGCTGGCAGGTGCCGCTCCCGCGCCACGCGGACCTGAGGGCGACCGCCGTCGGCCTGCGGCACAACGGCGAACACCTCATCGAGGCGATGTGCCCGCCCCACTACGCCACCATGGGCGAGGCGGTCGACGCCGTGGTGGCGGGCAAGTTCGGGCCGACGGGCATCTACTCCGACGAGGGGCTGTTCGCCCGCATCTACCGGGGGGAGTTCGGCAGTCAGTACCTGCGCGAGGCCAGCGACTACTCCGCCGACGTCATCGCGTGTACGCGGGACATCTGCACCTACATCTACGAGACCCACGGGCGGTTTCCCGCCCACTGCGACACGATCCACGTACCGGGCGTGTGGCTGCAGGCCCATCACCTCGAGAACGACTACTACGAGCGGTACTTCCGCGACGGTCTGACCGAAGCCCACCGCACGCACGACGCGTACTGGCACGGGGAGGGGTGACGGGGAGGGGTGACGGGCCGGGGGACTTCGTGCGACCCGCCGCAGGACGGAGGAACCGAGCCCCCCGCTACGACCGGGACGCGGGTCCGGGCCTGCGGAGCCTGGTACCGCACCCCTTCGCCCGAGCGGGGCGCACCTCCGCGGCCTGGGTGCCGAGGTGGTGTCCCAGCTCCCGGTAGGCGTCGAACTGGGCGTGGTCGAACCACTGGTCGAAGGTGGCCTGGCGGGGGAAGGCCTTCTCCCGGAGGGCGTAACTGAGCAGCTCGTACGGCATGTCCGGGGTCAGCCCGGCCTTCACGTAGACGATCGTCCCCCGGGTGGAGGCCGGTGCGTCGGGCGAGAACTGGACCCGCTCCGGATACTCGATCGTGCCGCGCACCACGCAGGTGGCGGAGAACCGGGCGTTCAGGGCGGCCATCGGCGCCTCGGGCGCGAGCGGTTCCGCGCTGCCGGGTACCAGGTTCAGCAGGTCCTGCCCCTCCTCGTCGAAGGTGATCGTCACGCCGAGGTCCTCGTAGGCGAGCGTGATCGCCTGCGCGAGAGTGGTCGCCAGCGGCGGCGAGTCCCCCGAGGCGTCGATGACGTAGACGGTCCGGCAGCGGAGCCGGAGCAGCTCGACCAGACCGAGGTTGTCGACGTGCCCGCCGTCGGTGCACAGCAGCAGGGGAGTGGTGTCCGCATAGCGGCCCACCAGCTCCTGGAGCTGGTAGCGCAGCCGCCGTACCCGCGGCAGCCGAGGCATGATCCAGTCGGGCGCGTACGCCGCCAGTTCCGCGAGGTACAGGGGGTTGGGCACCCAGGTGCCGAGCCGCACGTTGGACAGCGCGAGCAGCCGCTCCATGAACATCGTCTGCGTGCCCATCGCGGAGGCGAAGGCCGCCCCGGACACGGCGACGGCGGACTGTACGGTCAGGTCGCGCCCGATCAGCGCCGGGGCCGTCTTCTGCAATGTGCCGGTGCGGACCCAGCCCGTGTCGGGTCCGCCGCAGTAGTCGGAGGCGAAGGTGAACGGCACGGCGGGCCGGCCGGGCGCGGTGCGGTTGCGCAGCGAGACGGCCGCGGAGGCGGCGAAGATGACCTGGGGGAAGCCCTCCACCTTCTGTGCGTAGGGGTTCAGCGGGGTCGGCTCGTTGTTGTAGTCGTACGGCAGGGCGCCGACCGATCCGTCCTTGAACACCGCGCGGCGCACGGCGAAGGCACCGGCCAGCCGCTGCCGGTAGAAGGGGTGCAGGCTGAAGGTGGTCTGGTCGATCACGAGCGTCAGCACGATCAGGGCGAGCGGCACCCCCCACTTCCACCCCGGGTGCCAACGGCCGGCGTGGACGGCGGCCCAGGACATGAGGGCGAGGCCGAAGAACGCGACCAGGAGCAGCACCAGCCAGCACACCACGGCTTTCACCCAGCTGGGGCCGACCTGCGTGACGAGGGAGGTGCCGCGGGAGAGCGGGCCCGCCCGCTCGCCGTCCGGCTTCAGCTTCTTCACCGTCCTGGTGACCGCGATGAACCACGTACCCACGGCCGTCACCGCCGCCGTGATCGCGCCGAGCAGGGCGACTCCCGTCCCGCTGTCGTCCCCGTAGCCCCCCGCGTCCGCCTTGTGGGCCAGAGACGCGAAGAACCAGATCATCGAGGGAAGGACGACCGAGATCGCGGCGACCGCCAGCGCGAGGCCGGTGAGCGTGTTCACCGTGCTGCGCAGCCACGCGGGGCGCGACTTCCCGCTCCCGGCCCGCGTGAAGGCGTGTCCGACGGACACCAGGCCGGCCAGGCCGAACAGGGCGATGACGGGACGCCAGGCGTTCGGGTACAGGCCGGGGGACGAGTCGAACTCCTGCGCCCGCCCCGCGAGGGGGACGAGCCCGGCCAGCGGAACGTGCGAGTAGAACTGGTGCAGGAACTGACCTGCCACGGCGAAGACCAGCGCCAGCATGCCGAAGGAGACGGCCATCCCCCGCAGTACCGCGCCCAGGGCGTTCAGCTTCTCCTTGGGCGCGTCCGCCAGGTACTTCGCGTGCCGGCGGATGTGGTCCTCCTCCGGGCTGCCGGGCGCGAACACGTCCGCGGGTTGCGCGAGACCGGGCCGCACCGAAGGGCTCCCGTCCGGGGCACGGAGCCGGGCGTGGGTCAGCGCCAGCTGGAAGGCCCCGGCCGTGTACCCGCCGCCGGACACCGACACGAGGTACGTCGCCTTGATCAGGTGCCCGCGCAGTGCCTGCAGCGCTCCGAGGGTGACCGAGGCCGACCGGATGCCGCCGCCGGACACACAGAATCCGATCTCCGCGGGCTGGCGACCGGGCGGCTGGTACGCGCGGGTGCGCCAGCGGGTCGCCGCACTGTCCTTCGGGCCCCTGGCCCCGGTCCGGTGCGGCCGCCCCGGCTCGGGGGCGGTCCACTCGGTCCGGGGCTCCCAGTCGTGGGGAGCGGCAGGCGGGAGGATGACGTCCGGGTCGCTCCACTGGCTCTCCGTGCCGGCCACGAGCGCGTGGGCGTGGGCCACGACGGGACGGGCCCGGTCCACCCGCGCGCTCAGCACGCAGGAAGGGTCCAGCACCCGCCGGCAGGAGAGGATGACGACGATCACGACGGCCGCAGCCACCAGCGGCACGACGAGCGCCCATTTCACCTGGGCGAAGTAGGCCGCCCGCGTCAAGTCCGCCACCGGGTCGGCGGCGAGCCGGTTCAGAGCCCTCCACAGGAAGACGTTCTCCACGCAGTCCGCTGCCACCGGTACGGCGGTGAGGGCCAGGGCACGACGGGCCCACAGCCGCGCGGATTCCCGGTAGAGGAAGAGATGCCCTAGGCCGAAGGCCCCGGCCAGGGCCACCGCGTACCCGGGAATGAACATGCGCCAGTCGAGCACGAGACCGTCCTGGAACAGCCTGACCCCGTCTCCGTCTCCGTCTCCGTCTCCGCCGCTGACGCCGCTGACGCCGCTGACGCCGTGGACGCCGTGGACGCCGTGGACGAGGGCGCGGGCCCCGTCGGCCGTCGCCGCGAACTGCAGGAGCACTTCCCTGTTCCCTGCGGGCCTGTCCAGGAACGGCGGATCCAGCGAGTACCAGATGATCATGCAGAGACCGGCGGTGAGCCCGAACAGGCACAGCCCCACCGCCCAGCCCGGAATCTCTCGCAACCTCGACTGCGTAGGAGCATGCGGCATGTACGCAGGGTAGTCATCCCGACTCCGTCCGGACGGCATGTCCCTCGGTGCGCGCCGCACGCGCACCGCGCAGGACCCACTCGGGGTCGGCCAGCGGCGGCAGGCCCGCGTCAACACCGATGCCGGCGAGCGCCTGGACGCATCCGGCGCATCCGGCCCAAGGGCTGTTTGCGAGGACGGCCGCCCCGGGTAGCACAGACCGTGACGCCTTCGACCCCTCGACCCGTGGGCACTTCGACCGAGCCCGATGCGATGCCGTGAACACCGAACTGATCGTTGCGTCCATGTCCGGAGTCGTAGCTCTGGCGAGCCTCGCCTACAGTGCCCGGGTCAATCGAATGAGTTCCCTCCTCAGCGACGACTTGGAACGGCAGTCGGCCGAGCGTCGTCGGATGCAGGAGCGGCGGGACGTCATGAGCCGGTATCGCGACCCGCTGCTCTGGGCTGCTTTCGATTTTCAGTCGCGCCTCTTCAACATCGCCGGTCAAGGCTTCCTGAGAGTGCACTTCGTACAACCTCATGACCGTCTCTACGCGGTGCGCAGCACTCTGCACGTGCTCGCCGAGTACCTCGGCTGGGTCGAGATTCTCCGGCGCCGCATCTATTTCCTCGATCTCGGAAACCACGAGGCCAACCGGCGTGTCGTGGCGCTGTTCACGCGTATCGGAAACGTCCTGAGCGACGACGCCCATCCGGACACGCACTTCCAGGTGTTCCGCAGTGATCAGAGGGCCATCGGAGAACTGGTCGTCATCGAGGGCGAAGAAGCCGATCGTTGCATGGGATACGCGGAGTTCTGCGCCCGCCTGGAATCAGACCAGGAGTTCGCCGCGTGGTTCTCCCGTCTGTCCGACGGCATCGTGGAGCTGGCTTCACTTCCGGGACGGCATCCACGCTTGGTGGACCTGCAAGTGGCCCTCATGGACCTGATCGACTTTCTCGACCCGGACCGAGAACGCTTCCCCGCGAAACGCCGATTCCGGCTGCAGCACGTCGGACTCACGGGTGAATGAGCTGAGCGGCGTCGCGGTCCCGCCCTTCGGCCGGCGAAGGAGCGGGGCCGCCAGGGAAAGGACGAGCGGTGATCCCGGGTGCGCCGTACCCGGGCAGAGGGCGGCCTGGCTGCCGCCGTCGGCCCCGGGCGCAGTAGTCGCTGTTCATGCCGGTGAGGACCGCGACCTCCTCCAGCCGCAGCCCCGCCACCCGGCGGGTGCCGTAGGAGGCCAGCCCGACGTCGTCAGGGCGCAGGCGGGCGCGGTGGGCACGCAGGGAGTCTCCGAGATCGTTGCTGATCACCCTCCGAGGTGAGGCCGCGCCCCTCGCGCGTGCCCGGGTGCACCGTACCCGGGGAGCACTCGACCCGGACCCTGCGGCGCCCCTCACGGGACCCCCCTCTTCACATACTCTTTATTTAGGTTAGCCTAACCTTCATGATTCACGCTGACCTTGCTGCTGCCGCGGCCTACACCACCCCTCCCCTGTGGAGGGTCCTGACCAAGTCCGGCTACTTCGTCGGACTTTGCGGGGCCATCGGCTCCACCGTCACCTATGTGGCGGCGGTGCGCCCGGCGCTCCGGGCGCCGCAGACGGAGGAGGCGGACGCGGTGGTGCTGCGGCGGCGTACCGCGTCCTACCTGGCATGGGCCGGGGTCGTGCTGCTGGTGGCGGGCTATTTCCAGCTGGCCGCCCGCGTGGCCCGGGCGGGCAAGGGCATGCCCTTCGGTGACGCGCTCGCCCCGGGGCGCATCGCGGACTTCCTGCGCGCGCCCGCGGCCAAGGACGCCTGGGTGGCGCAGGGCACGCTCTGCACCGTCCAGAACGTGGCCCTCGTCATGGCGTCCCTGGCGCTGGTTTCCCTCTTCGTCGGAGCGGTCCGCCGCCACGTGGACGCCATCGCCCTGACCGCGCTGCCGCTGTCGATCGCGGTCACCCTCGTCGGCGCGATACCGGCCACCACCCCTGACGTGGACCGTGCGACCAGCCTCCTCTTCGGGCAGGCCCACATCATCAGTGGCACCGTCTGGCTCGGCGGACTGGCGGTCCTGGTCGGCCTCGCCGGTGCCCGCCGTCAGCTGGGCGAGAACGCCGGCCTGCTCTGGGCGGACATCTGGAGGCGCTTCAGCCTCGTCGCCCTCATCTGTGTCGCCGCGGTCATGATCTCCGGCCTCTGGATGTCCTGGAAGCACGTGGGCAGCATCGGACAGCTGTGGACGACGACCTACGGCCTCTTCCTCCTGGTCAAGATCCTCCTGGTGCTCGGCATGGTCGTAGCCGGAGCCGTCAACCAGTTCTGGCTGATGCCGCGCATCACCCTCGCCCGCCAGGCCGACGAGAAGGCCTCGCTCCTGCACCTGACGCTGCGCCACTTCCCGAGGGTCGTCTGGGCGGAGATCGCGCTGGGGGTCGGTGTGCTGGGCATCGTCCCCTTCCTCTCGGGTTCGGCACGACAGCCCGGCAGCGCCGCGCCCGTGGCGACGGGAAGCGTCCTCGCCGTCGGTGCGGCCCTGGGCCTCACCCTCATCGCCTCGCTCTACATCACCGCCAAGGCCTCCGACGCCCTCGCCCGACGTCAAGCTCCGGCAACTCCCTGACCCCACACACGGCATCCCGCCCCGGGCCGGGTTCCGGCCGGGGCGGGATGCCGCGCTCTGCGGGAGCCCCTTGCCCGAGACGGCCCACTGCCTGGCCCTGGTGGGGGACAATGTCGAGCCGGGCAGCGACATCGTGCAGGCGGACTGCCCGGACCTGGCAGCCTACGCAGCACCGGCGCGCGGATCAGGGCCTCAGGAGTCCGCCCACCCACCAGTCGTGCGGTTCGCCATCGTTGGCGATGCTGCGATTGCGCAGGGTCCCTTCGACGGTGAAACCGAGTTTCTCGGCGACCGCACGCGAGCCGGTGTTCCCGGCCATGGCCCACCACTCGATGCGGTGGACGTCGAGGGTGCCCCAGCCCCAGTCGCAGAGGGCCCGAGCGGCCTCCACCGAGTATCCGCGTCCCCGCTGTTGCCTGACCGCCCAGTAACCGAGCTCCCAGACGCCGCGGCTGACGAGGGTCAGGCAGTACGAGCCGACCAGCGCGCCGGTGTCCCTGCGGAAAGCGCCGAGGGTGTAGTCCCTGTCCTCGGCCCACTGAGCGGGCAACTCGTCGCCGACGAACTTCTCCGCGTCCGCACGCCGATACGGCACCGGCACAGGCGTATAGAACTGAATGTCCTCGTCCTGGCAGGCCTCGTACACCGCATCCACGTCGGCAGGTGTGAAGGCCCGCAGCACCAGACGGTCGGTTACAAGCGTCACTGGATCCATCGCGGCAGTATGACCACCACCGACAAGCGGCGACCATCGAATATCCCGACCGGGCACCGTTCGCTGAGTACGACCCGCGTCAGCAGCCCTGACGTCCCCACGACGAACTGTCGAACTCCTCAGGGCGCCGCAAAAGGGCTTTCTCGAGGGCGTCATACGTGAGGGGGACGAGGACTACGGGCGGCGGGTGGGCGGGGACGCCGGGTGCGACCCCGCAGGGGTGAGGTGCGTGGGGTTCAGTACCGGCCAGATGTCCGGATTTAGCGTGGTACGCGCGGGGGATGAAGATCGGCTCTTCCGGGGGATTCGCGCGGTACCGCCCACCCAACAAAGTGGGGGTACCAGCGAATTGACCGGAAGGACGGCATCACCCCATGCCACGCCTCGCCCCCGTGCTCGCCACCGTCGGGCTCATCGCCACCGCCCTGCCCGCTCTCGTGGCGCCCCCGGCCGCCGCCGCGCAAGTCCCCGAGTACCTGCGCCAGAAACCCGCCTGGCACCGGTGCAGTCCCGACAGGCCGGCGTCGTTCGAGTGCGCGACCCTCAAGGTGCCGCTCGACTACCAGCGCCCTGCGGGACGCACCCTCGACATCGCCCTGTCCCGAATGAAGAGCGAGAACCCCGCCAAGCGGCGCGGGGTCCTGCTCTTCAACCCGGGAGGCCCCGCAACCTCAGGGCTCCTCCGGCCGTTGCGGCTGGACACGGAGATGCCCAAGGACGTACGGGACCGCTACGACCTCATCGGGTTCGATCCACGAGGGGTCGAGCAGAGCAGCCCGGTCGGCTGTGGTGACGTGAGCCCCGAGGACAAGGGCGTGGGCGGGGCCTACCGTCCCGAGACCTTCGCCTCGGACGTGGCATGGGCCCACCGCATCGCCGACAAGTGCCGCGAGGCGTCCGGCGACGTGCTTCCCTACATCACCACCCGCAACACCGCACGCGACATGGACGTGATCCGCACGGCCCTGGGCGAACGGACGATCTCCTACCTGGGCTACTCGTACGGGACCTATCTGGGAGCGGTGTACTCCCAGATGTTCCCGCAGCGCACCGACCGCTTCGTCCTGGACAGCGGCATCGACCCGCAGCGTGCCTGGCGGGGCATGCTGCAGGTCTGGGGTACCGGAGCCGAACCCGCCTTCGAGCGGTGGACGCGGTGGGCGGCGGAGCGTTCGGACACCTACGGGCTCGGCGCCACGCCCGAGGCGGTCTCCGCCACGTTCTGGGCGCTGGTGGCCCGGGCCGACAAGGACCCGATCATCCATTTCGGGACAAGGGTCACGGGAGACGATCTGCGGGCCGATCCCTCGCTCTTCTTCTCGCCCGAGGGTGCCTCGGCAGTGATCAGGGCCCTGAAGGCCTCGGCCGAGTTGCCGCGGCCCGGGCAGCCGGCACCCCCTGCGCCCGGATTCCCAGCGCCCGGAGCACCCGCGCCCGGAGCACCCACGCCTGGAGTGCCCGCCCCCGGAGCGCCCATACCCGGCATGCCCGTGCCGCGCGCCGACGCACCGCAGGACCGGACTGCGGCCACGGACAGCCCGGTCCCCGTCCCCTCGGGCAACGCAACCGCCGTGTACTGGGCGGTGCTGTGCGGGGACACGGACAACTGGCCGCGAGACCCCGGGCAGTACGCCCGGGACGCGGCCCGGGACAAGGCGGCGCACCCGCTGTACGGGGACTTCGCGTCGAACATCAAACCGTGCGCCTTCTGGCCGCGGCCGCTCGAACCCGCCACACCCATGAAGACCCGGGCCGACGTACTGACCGTACAGAACGAGTGGGACCCGTTGACCCCGCTCGCCAGCGGTCAGGGCCTACACAAGGCACTCAAGGGCTCCCGGATGGTGCTGGCCCGCGGGGGCGAGGGCCACGGCGTGTACCTCTCCTCGCCCGCGTCCTGCGCCGACGCGACCGTCAACGCCTATCTCTCCACGGGTCAGTTGCCCGCCGAGGACGTGAGCTGCGAGAACCCTCCGGGAGGTGGCGCCGTGCCCTCCTCCGGTGAACCGCGGCTGTCGCGCGGGTGAGTTCGGGGCGCGCCCGGACCGACCCCCGCCGCGCCACGTCCGGCGGGGGTCGCGCCCCCCACCCGGCACGACGGAGCGTCACCAGTCCGTCCGTTCCGCAGGATCGCGGCCGCGGTCCCGACGCCCGCCCCCGTCAGGCGGCGCCGGGTGACAGGCGCCGCAGCAGCTCCAGCCGTTCGCGGGTCTCCTGGTCCATCGGCACGTACGTCACCAGCCGTGGGCCCGCCGACGGGCCCAGCCACAGATTGGTGTGCTCCACGTGCAGCAGCCCCACCCTCGCGTTGCGGAGGTACTTCGTCTTCCCGGCCGGTCCGACCACCTCGTGCCGTGCCCACAGCTCGCGGAACTCCGGCGAGTGGGTCTCCAGCCGTGACAGCAGTGCCTTCCACCCCGGCTCCGCCAGGTGCTGCGCCATCGAGGCCCGGAACTTCGCCGCGAGCGTCCGGTTCATCTCCGCCAGATCCACCACGGCCGCTCGCCACTCGGCGTTCGTGAAAGCCAGCCACATGCAGTTGCGGTCCTCCCGCGGCAGCGCGTCCAGGTCGCACAGCAGCCGACCGTACGTCTCGTTGTACGCGAGGATGTCGTAGCGACTGTTCTGGACGCAGGCCGGCACGGGACCCATCTGGTCCAGCACGGCCTGCAGGGCCGGGGTGACCGTCGGGCACGCCGTGTGCGGTGCCGGGTCGGGCATGGCGGCCAGCGCGAACAGGTGGGTCCGCTCGCTGGGATCGAGCAGCAGGGCCCGGGCCAGGGCGTCCAGGACCTGCTGGGACACCTGGATGTCCCGCGCCTGCTCCAGCCAGGTGTACCAGGTGACCCCGACCGCCGAGAGCTGCGCGACCTCCTCGCGGCGCAGTCCCGGGGTGCGCCGGCGGGCGCCGCGAGGCAGCCCGACCTGCTCCGGCGTGATCCGCTCGCGGCGGCTGCGCAGGAAACCGGCCAGCTCGTGCCGGCGTACGTCGCCCTCCGGCGCCTCAGTGGTCATGGCACCAGGATGCCGGACCGCCCATCCCGTTGCCAGGTAGTACTGGTACCAGGATGAAGAGACTCTGGTACCAGGCTGAGCGCCGGGGGACCGTATCCTGCATGAGCGAAACAAGGGTCCGCCGAAACCGCCACTCCCCGGCCGCCGCAGGGCCGCCCGCCGCCACCGCACCGCCGGCCGGGCCCGCCGCGATGGGGTCGCTCGGCCTGTTCACGGTACTGCTGGGCGCCGCCCTGCCCCTGATCGACTTCTTCATCGTCAACGTCGCGCTGCCCGCCGTCGACGCGGACCTGGCCGCCGGCCCCGCCTTGCTGGAGCTGGTGGTCGCCGGGTACGGGGTGACCTACGCGGTGCTCCTGGTCCTCGGCGGCCGGCTCGGCGACACGGCCGGCCGGCGCCGCCTCTTCCTGATCGGCATGGCCGCCTTCGGTCTCACCTCGCTCGCCTGCGGACTGGCCCCCACCGCCTGGACGTTGGTCGGGGCCCGGGTGGCGCAGGGAGCCGCGGCCGCGCTGATGCTGCCGCAGGTGCTCGCCACCATTCAGGCCACCACCCGCGGCCCGCGCCGGGCCCGCGCCATGAGCCTGTACGGGGCCACAGCCGGGCTGTCCATGGTCGCCGGGCAGATCCTGGGCGGCGTCCTCGTCGCCGCGGACGTGGCCGGTACGGGCTGGCGCGCCGTGTTCCTGGTGAACGTGCCGGTGGTGGCCCTGGGGCTGCTGCTGACCGTCCGGGCCGTGCCGGACACCCGCTCGGAGCGCCCGGCCCGACTCGACATACCCGGGACCCTGCTGCTCGCCCTCACGCTGGTGTCCCTGCTGCTGCCGCTGACCGAGGGGCGGGCCGCGGGCTGGCCCATGTGGACCTGGGTCTCGCTCGCCGTGTTCCCCTTCGCCGCGGTCGCGTTCTACCTGACCGAGCGCCGCGAGGACCGGCTGGGGCGCACCCCGCTGGTGCCGCCGAGCCTGCTGCGACTGGACTCCCTGCGCCGCGGCCTGGTGATGATGGTGCCGTTCTCGATCGGCTTCAGCGGATTCATGTTCGTGATCGCGGTGGTCCTCCAGCAGGGGCTGCACATGGGCCCTGTCCGGGCCGGGCTGGCGCTGGTGCCGATGGCGGTGGCCTTCTTCGCCGCCTCGCTCGCCGGTCCGCGGCTGGTCGGGCGTTTCGGCAGCCGGGTGGTCACGGCGGGCGGCGTGCTCCAGGCCGCGGGCATCCTCCTGCTGCTGTCGGCCGTCCGCCGCGACTGGCCGGCCCTCGACCTCGCCGCGATCGCACCGGGCGTCGCGCTGGCCGGCCTCGGACAGGGGCTGCAACTCCCCGTCCTGATGAGGATGATGCTCTCGGACGTGCCCGCAGACCGGGCCGGCGTCGGCGGGGGAGTCATGGTGACCACGCAGCAGTCCGCGCTCGCCCTGGGTGTCGCCACGCTCGGCAGCCTGTTCCTCGCGCTGAGCCCCACCACGGGGGTGCGGGACGCGCTCGAGGTCACCCTGCTCGTCCAGTTGGGCCTGATCTTCCTGACCGTCCTGCTGAGCCTGCGGCTTCCGCGCGTACTGCGGTGACGCCCGCCCGCACACCGGGGGTCGCACCGTACCCCCGCGTCCGGTAGCGGACCGCCCGGGCGGCGGCCGCGCGGCCCCTGCCGGTGACGGCGGGTCGACGCGGGCCGACGCGGCAGCTCGACGCGAGGGGGCGCCGGTGGTTCCCGGTCAGCGGCGGCCGGTGGACAGGACGACGAGGAACTGGCCGCCGCCCGCCTCGATGTCGGCGGTCACCGGCAGTCCCGGTACCAGCCGGGAGAACCGGTCCACCAGCCAGTCCGCCGCTTCCTGGGCGTCCTGCTTGGTCGAACAGCGGCCCACCATCTCGCGGCCGCCCTTGCGCTCCAGCCGCGCGGCAACGGTGATCAGCGGCGCGGGTTCGGCCACGTAGGGGCGGTCCGGCCACGCGATGACCACCTTGACCGCGCCCTTGCGGCTGTTGCACCCGCGGTGCGCGAGCCGCTCGGCGACCTTGGCCTTGCGGTCGGTGGTCCTGCTGTCCACGCTGGGCCCCTGGGCATCGTTCACCGACTTGTCGGGGTCGACCGGTTCGTCGCACACCCAGCAGCGCCAGCCGTCGCGTTCGGCCACATCATCGAGGAGACTCATCCGAGCAAACTAGCCTGCCCAGCCGCCACCCCGTGCACCAGGGCCGCTGCGATGCCCCCGCTCGGGTGAGCCGTGGTCCACGCGAGAGCGCCTTCCCGGCCGCAGGTCCACCGGACGTCCCCCGTGCGCGCCCCGAGGCGCACGCCGCCTCCCCCGCGCCGCGTGGAAGGACACCTCGCCACATCCGCGGAAGCAGCCGGTGAACGGGCTCCGCACACAAGCGTGTTCGCGAATGCACCGTGAAGTGATGTGAATGTGTGGGTGGTTCGGAGAGTGTGGCCATTCCGTGGGGCCGACGGGGAGGTCTCTTTAAGAAAGCTTGTTGAATAACGCTGACGCGTGGGGCGGCCTTGAATCAACTCCGGTAATCGGTCAGGGTTTCGAAGGTCACCCCGGAGATCTTTCGGCTCCGGAGGGGCTGCGCAGCACGCTTTGACGCCCCACACGTCAACACGAGGAGCACTCTCTCCATGTCAACTCACAAGCACGCACGCACCCGTTCCCGCGGCATCCGGATCCTTGCGGTAGCCACGGGAGTCGCCACTGCAACCGGTGTCTGCATGCTGTTGTCCCCCCTCGCCGGCGCGAGCACCCCGGCCGAGGGAACGGTGTACGGGCTGGGCGCACCCGGCGCGCTCAGCGGCAGTTACATCGTCATACTCGACAAGGACGCGGACCAGCAGGCGCTCGCCAAGAAGTACGGCGGCGAGCTGAAGCGCACCTACACGTCCGCGGTCAACGGCTTCTCCGCAGCCGGTCTTTCGGAGACCGCCGCGAAGCGCCTCGCCGCAGACCCGGCCGTGGGCAAGGTCGTCCAGAACAAGAAGTTCTCCATCAACAGCACCCAGGACAACCCCCCGTCGTGGGGCCTCGACCGCATCGACCAGACGGAGACGGCCGGGGACAAGAAGTACACGTACCCCGACGCGGGAGGTGAGGGTGTCACGGCCTACGTCATCGACACCGGCGTCCGGATCACCCACAAGGACTTCGGCGGACGCGCCGCGCACGGCTTCGACGCCGTCGACAACGACGCGACCGCCGACGACGGCAACGGACACGGTACGCACGTCGCCGGGACCATCGCGGGCACCTCCCACGGGGTGGCCAAGAAGTCCAAGATCGTCGCCGTCCGGGTGCTCGACGACAACGGGTCGGGCACCACCGAGCAGGTGGTGGCGGGCATCGACTGGGTGACGCAGCATCACAGCGGGCCGTCGGTGGCCAACATGAGCCTCGGTGGCGGCGCCGACGAGGCACTCGACGAGGCGGTGCGCCGGTCGATAGCCGCGGGTGTCACCTTCGCCGTCGCGGCGGGCAACGAGTCCTCCGACGCCGGGCAGGGCTCTCCCTCCCGCGTCCCCGAGGCCATCACGGTGGCCTCCAGTACGGCCGACGACTCCCAGTCGTCGTTCTCCAACTTCGGCTCGATCGTGGACCTCTACGCACCGGGCTCGGACATCACCTCTGACTGGAACGACAGTGACAGCGGTACCAAGACCATCTCCGGTACATCGATGGCGACCCCGCACGTGGTGGGAGCCGCCGCCCTCTATCTGGCCGGCCACAAGGACGCCTCGCCCTCACAGGTCGCGCAGGCACTGACCGCGGGAGCGATCCCGGGGAAGATCACGAACCCGACCAGCGGCACGCCGAACAAGCTGCTGAAGGTGTCCGCGCAGTAGGCGCGACCGGCCGGTGACGCGCCGAGGCCGCCGCACCCCGTTCAGGGTGCGGCGGCCTCGGTGAAGCCCCAGGTCTTCAGGGCAGCCGCCCCACCGAGCACGGCGACATGGTCGACCGGGCCGGTGTCTTCGCCGCCCCGGACCTGAACCGCCGCCCGAGGCGTTCGGGGGCACCGGCGTGGCTCGCTTGATCCGCCGGGTCAGGAGACGCAGAGTCGGGACACGGCGTCATGCGGGCGCCCGCACCCTGCCCGCCAGGCACGCCGTGCACGCGCCCGTCCGGGAATCCCGGGCGGGTCCGACCCCCCGGGAGCGGTTGTGTCGATGATCGCCGACCTGGTCGTGATCGGCACGTCCATCACCCTCGGACCGCTCCACAACAGCGCCTTCATCCTGCTGCTCGCATCACGCCGCGGTGTGCGCAAGGGCCTCGCCTTCCTGCTGTCCTGGCTGGCCAACCTGGTCGTGGTGGTCGCCTGCGTGGTGCTGCTGACCGGCGGGACGCCGCCCGCCCACCACAGCACGCCGTCGACCGCGGCGGTCGCCGCCAAGCTGGCGATCGGCGTCGGCCTGATGCTGTTCGGCGGCTATCGGCGCCGCCGGCCGCCCCGGCCGCACAAGCCACCGCGCTGGAGGGGCCGCGTCGACGACGCCTCACTCGGCACTGCTGCCGCACTCGCCTGGCTGCTCCAGCCGTGGGCCCTGGTCGGTGCGGGCGCAGCCACGGTCGTCAACGCCGACCTCTCCTCGCTCTCCGACTGGTTCGCCCTCAGCGGCTACTGCCTGCTGGCCACCCTCAGCCTTCTGGTCATGGAGCTGTACACCGTATGGGCGCCGGACGCCGCCCAGGCTCGGCTGAACGCTCTGCTGACGTGGCTCGAGCGTCACCAGGACCAGCTGATCATCACCCTCTCGCTGCTGGCCGGACTCTGGCTCATGGGCACCAGCATCTACGCACTCGTCACCTGACGTTCCACCGGTGCGCACGGGCCGGCGGCCGCCGTACGGGCGGGCGGTCGTACGGGTCGGAGGGTCGCACGGGGCGGACCCCGGCCGGGGGAGACGGACGGTGCGGCGTCGTCGGCCGGAGCGGTCAACGCCCCTCGCCGTCTCTGGCGGCCGCCGACGGCCGGTCACGTGGGAGCAACGCGGCGGCCGTCAGCCCGCCCACGCCGATCACCGCCAGGGCCGCCATCGCCGTCGCGTACGCGCCCGTACTGAGACCCGCCACCAGGATCGTTCCCGCCACGGCCGTCCCGAGCGAGGAGCCGAGGTTGGAGACGCTGCGCGAGAGTCCCGAGATCTCACCCTGCCGGGATTCGGGGAAGCACGACTGGACCATGTTCACCGACGGAGTGAGCATCACCCCCAGGCCCAGTCCGATCAGCAGCAGCCCGGGAGCGAATGCCCAGGGGCCGGGTGTCCCGGCGACCAGGGTGATCAGTACGGCGATGCCGGTGATCGTCACCGCGAAGCCGGCCATGACGAGGGTGCGCTGGGCGTGCCGGCGGGCCAGCTTCTCCGCGGCCAGCGAGGTGGTGAGGATGCCGAGGGTGGCGGCGGTGAAGATCACGCCGGTCTGGATGGCGTCGTAGCCCCGTACGACCTGTAGGTAGGCGGCGATGGTGAACGAAACGCCCATCCCCCTGATCTTCGCTGGGAATTCCGGCTTTCAGGCCGGGCGGGGAAGCGGTCCTTGGCTGGGAGGCGCGATGCGCCGGAGTGTTCTGCGCCTGCGTGGTGACGGTCAGGTCTGCCGTTTCTGGTTCTCGATGTACTCCCTGACGATGGCGAGGGGTGCGCCGCCGCAGGACCCTGCGAAGTAGGAGGGTGCCCAGAAAACTGACCCCGTTCCGATGAGGTTGATTCGGTCGGTGTATTCCGCGCGCAGGTAGCGGGAGCTGACGCCCTTCAAGCTGTTGACCAGCTTGGAGACAGCGATCTTCGGCGGGTAGTGCACCAGAAGGTGGACGTGGTCGCCTTCCCCGTTGAACTCCCGTAGCTCTGCTCCGAAGCTGACGCACACGTCCCGCATGATCTCTTCGCAGCGCGTCAGCATGGCGTCATCGAAGATGCCGCGTCGCAACTTGGTGACGAACACCAAGTGGACGTGCAGGTTGTGGACGACGTGGTTTCCCCTGCGGATGTCGGGATCTGGTGCCCAGCGTGGTGACATGCGCCAAGGGTAGTATGATCGCGTTGACTCGTCGAAGGGGGGGTGGGCCGGATGATCCGTGCGTACAAGTTCCTCATGCGACCCACCATGGGTCAGGCGATCGCGCTCGGCGAGATGCTGCGCGATCACTGCTCGCTCTACAACGGCGCATTGCTGGAACGCCGCGACGCCTACCGTCACGCCTCGAGGACGAGCATCAGGTACGGGACGCAGTCCGCGCAGCTCAAGGACATCCGGGCCTTCGACCTTGAGCGTCACGGCCGGTGGTCGTTCTCCAGCCAGCAGGCCACCTTGCGCCGTCTCGACAAGGCGTTCGCCGCGTTCTTCCGCCGGGTCAAGTCCGGCGATACGCCGGGATACCCGCGCTTCCGTGGGGTGAACTGGTTCGACACCGTCGACTTCCCCAAGGACGGCGACGGCTGCCGGTGGGATTCCCTCCAACCGCGCGACCCGCGTCCGCTTCCAGGGCGTGGGACACGTCAAGGTCCACCAGCACCGGCCGGTGGCCGGCAAGGTCAAGACCGTGTCGCTCAAGCGGGAGGGCAAGCGCTGGTATGTGGTTTTGACCACCGACCAGCCCCAGCCCGAGCCGCTGCCCGCGACGGGCTCCGCCGTCGGGATCGACGTCGGGATCGCCAACTTCCTGGCCGACTCCAACGGTGAGTTCGTCCCCAACCCGCGCCACGGCCAGGTCAGCGCCCAAGCTCTGGCGAAGGCGCAGCGGGCACTCGCCGTCTTCCCCCGCGTCCGCCGCGACAAGCGGAGCAAGAAGCATCGCGCCGCCGTCGGGAAAGTCGCCGAGCTGCACGCAAAGGTACGGCGCCAGCGGCTCGACCACGCGCACAAGACCGCACTCCAGCTCGTCCGCGTCCACGACGCGATAGCGCACGAGAAGCTGTCGATCGCCAACATGGTGCGGGCCCCCAAGCCGAAGCCCGACCCCGACAACGCGGACAGCTTCCTGTCCAACGGGGCCGCCGCCAAGGCCGGACTGAACAAGTCGATCTACGATGCGGGTTGGGGGGTGTTCCTCGCGATCCTCACCAGCAAGGCTGAAAGCGCCGGCCGGAAAATCGTCGCGGTAGACCCCCGCAACACCTCGCGCGCATGTCCCCCATGCGGGCACACCGCGAAGGCAAACCGTCCCACACAGGAGAAATTCCACTGCGTCTCGTGCGGCCACACCGCGCACGCAGACACCGTGGGCGCGATCAACGTCTTGAACCGGGCCGGGCTGGTCCGCTGCAACGCCAACACGGCGTAACAGGAAACCCCGTCATTTATGGCGGGGAGGAGTCACGAGCATGAGCCACTGGGTGTTCTGGGTGATCAGGCCGAGGTTGGAGACGCGGTTGCGGAACAGGGCGGTCGACAGCAGGGCCTCCCGGCCCGCGCGTTCCCGACCCCGGACCCAGAGGAAGAAACCCGCCAGCACCAGCGCCCCGGCCAGCAGCAGGGCCAGCGCCAGCCAGCCGCTGTCGTCGACGGCCAGGATGCCGGTGACCAGCAGGACGAGACCGGCCGCCGACAGCACGGCCCCCACGGTGTCGAAGGGACGGGAGGGGTCGGGGGGCAGCGGGTCCTCGATCCCGCGGCTCAGCAGCACGATCACCACGACCACCAGTGCCTGGAAGACGAACGCCGCCCGCCAGCTGATCGCACTCGTGATCAGCCCACCGATCAGCGGGCCCGCGGCCGCACCGATCCCGCCCATCGCCATGATCACCCCGAACGCGCGCGCCCGGGCCGTCGTGCCGGTGAAGAGCAGGGTCGTCAGGATGTAGACGGGGGGAATCAGCAGCGCGGTGCCCACACCCTCGAGGATCGAGTTCCCGACGATCAGCACACCCAGCCCCGGCGCCACGGCGCTGAGCAACGCCCCTGCCCCGTACACCGTCAGGCCCGCCAGGAGGCAGCGCTTGCGGCCCCACTTGTCGGTGAGCTTCCCGCCCGGGATCATGAGCGCCGCCATCACCAGCAGGAAGATCGTGATCGCGATCTGCACGCCCTGCACCGTGGTGTCCAGGTCCTCGCTGATGTCGTTGATCATCACGTTCATGTTCGAACCCGCGAAGCTGCAGATGAACTGTGCCAACGCCAGCGGAGCCAGAATCCGCCGCGTGCCCGGCGCATGTCCCGTAGCCCCTGCATCAGCCGATCGCGTCATACCGCCGACCCATCCGTCCGCCCGAGGTCCGAGGTCCCGCGCCGGCACCCGAGGTCTCAGGGGCCGGTACGCGCAGCCACGACCGTTTCACGAGCGTCCACCGTCACGGCGTAGGCGCGCAGCACCTGGCCGGGCAGGGGCGGCTCGACCCGCTCGTGACGGTGGGCGGGCACTCGTGGGCGGTCACTAGTGCCGCGTCAGGCAACGTTCGCCCCGCCGCGACACCCGGCACGCACTCTCGCCGCACCGGCCGAAAGCCTGAGTACGTCCCGTACGAAGGCTTCCGGCCGGCACGCCGAGAGCACGCACCGGACGCCGCTCCTCAACGGGCAAACGTTGCCTGACGCGGCACTAGCTCCGCCCGTTTCCGGATCGGCCCGCCGTACGCCGGATGCGGATCGGGCCGCGGGCCTTCGTCGGCTCGACCGGGCGACCGCCCTGGGTGATTTCCACCTCGCCCCTCTCGACCAGCCTGCGGGCGGCGCGACGAGCCGGTTCCATCAGCGCACGCCAGCCGTCGCCGTCCCCGTCGTACACGGTCCGTGCGGCATCGGAGGGGCAGATCGTCGAGCTCGGGGCCCGACGCTCCAGCAGCTCGAGGATGGCCCGTTCCAAGCGCCGGTCCGTCTGCCGATCGCCCTCACGCGTCACCCCACCAGTGTCACACCGGTGCGATCGGTGCCCAAGAGCGGCGGCCGCGGCCTGGGCCGGCAGGGGTGGCACGGGGGACGTGGCGGCTGGCTTGGGGGACACCGCCCGTCGGCAAAAGTGTTACAGCCGGTGCGGGGAGCTGTTTCCGGACACTGTCCGATACCCGGTGTCCCACC
>NZ_JBEXOV010000035.1:0-72155 GCF_040611715.1 Streptomyces sp. NPDC006544
GCCGCCGTCCGCGCCCCGGGCGGTGTGCTCGGCGGCCGGGCCGCTCCAAACCGAGTCGAGCAGGTCGACGACGTCGTTGACGTAGCCCTCGTTCCCCGCCCCTCCGGCGGGGAACGCGGCGGCCCTTTCGCGCGCCCTGGCGCACACTCTGTGCCATGGACATCGTCATCAGGGCGGCAGCGGCCGCCGAATACGAAGAACTGGGCGAACTCACCGCACAGGCCTACCTCCGCGACGAGTTGCTGGACTTCGCCGAGGACGACCCCTACCTGGACCGGCTGCGCGACGTCGCCGGCCGGGCCGCCGACGCGGAAGTCATCGTCGCGGAGTACGAGGGCACGCTGCTCGGCAATGTGACGTTCGCCCCTCCCGGCAGTCCGCTGGCGCAGATCGCCGGCCCCGGCGAGGCCGAGTTCCGGATGCTGGCCGTCTCCCCGCAGGCCCGCGGCCGGGGCGCCGGCGAGGCCCTGGTGCGGGCCTGCATGGTCCGCGCCCAGGATCTCGACGGGGTGACCCACCTGGCGCTGTCGACCACGGAGAAGATGCTGGGGGCGCACCGGATCTACGACCGGCTGGGCTTCGTGCGGACGCCGGAGCGGGACTGGTACCCCGTGCCGGGTCTCCCTCTGCTCACGTACCGCGTCGAGCTGTAACTGCGCGCCACCCAGGGGGACGACACAACATGTGGGGGCTACCGCGAGCACCGGCCCCCACATGTATGCTCATGCTCGCTGTCGTCGCAGGGGAATCCGGTGAGAATCCGGAACTGTCCCGCAACGGTATGAAATGCCCTGACCTGCTCCGGGCGTTCACAAGTCCGAGGACCTGTCGACAGCCCGCCCGGGTCGACCGAACCGGGTGCCGATTCGTCCGGGCCTCGCGGTTGGGCCGGTGGACGCCGCGTGGCGTATGCGGGCCCTGCCGGGCCCGTACCTTCCCGCGCGCGCCCCCCTCACGCCCCGCCACGGCGGTTTTCCCGGAGCCGAGCGAGGGAGAGCTCCCCCCGTGACCATCGCGCCTTCCGCACCGCGCGCCGCGTCCGACCCGTCCGCAAGCGCCGTTCCGGCCGGGGGCCCCGGGGCCGCGCTGCTGCGCACCCTCACCGAGCTGACCGCCGATCTGCCCGACACCGACCCGGGCCGGGTCGCCGCCGCCGCGCTGCGCGGCCGCAGCGCCGCCGCCGACGAGGCGGAGCTCCGTACGCTCGCCACCGAGGCGGCCGCCGGCCTGATCTCCGAGGACCCGGCGTACTCCCGCCTCGCGGCCCGCCTGCTGACGCTGGCCGTCCGCGACGAGGCCGCCGGCCAGGGCGCGCGCTCGTTCGCGCAGTCCGTCGAGGTGGGCCACCGCGAGGGCCTGATCGCCGACCGCACGGCGGAGTTCGTACGCGTCCACGCGAGCCGCCTCGACGCGCTGGTCGAGCACGCGCTCACGGAGGGCGCCGACGACCGCTTCGGCTTCTTCGGCCTGCGCACCCTGCACAGCCGTTACCTGCTGCGCCACCCGATCACCCGCCAGGTCATCGAGACCCCGCAGTTCTTCATGCTGCGCGTGGCCGCCGGCCTGGCCGAGGACGAGAGCATGCAGGCGCTCGAGGAAGTGGCCTCGCTGTACCGGCTGATGAGCCGCCTCGACTACCTGCCGTCCTCCCCCACCCTCTTCAACTCCGGTACCCGGCACCCGCAGATGTCGTCCTGCTACCTGCTGGACTCCCCGCTGGACGAGCTCGACTCGATCTACGACCGCTACCACCAGGTCGCCCGCCTCTCCAAGCACGCCGGCGGCATCGGTCTCTCGTACTCCCGCATCCGCGCCCGCGGCTCCCTGATCCGCGGTACGAACGGCCACTCCAACGGCATCGTGCCGTTCCTGAAGACACTCGACGCCTCCGTCGCCGCCGTGAACCAGGGCGGCCGGCGCAAGGGCGCGGCCGCGGTCTACCTGGAGACCTGGCACGCGGACATCGAGGAGTTCCTGGAGCTGCGCGACAACACCGGCGAGGACCAGCGCCGCACCCACAACCTGAACCTGGCGCACTGGGTGCCGGACGAGTTCATGCGCCGCGTGAACGCCGACGCCGACTGGTCGCTGTTCTCCCCGGCCGAGGTCCCCGAGCTGGTCGACCTGTGGGGCGACGAGTTCGACGCCGCGTACCACAAGGCCGAGGCCGCCGGCCTGGCCCGCAAGACCATGCCCGCCCGCGACCTGTACGGCCGGATGATGCGCACCCTCGCGCAGACCGGCCAGGGCTGGATGACCTTCAAGGACGCCTCCAACCGCACGGCGAACCAGACCGCCGAGCCGGGCAGCGTCGTCCACTCCTCGAACCTGTGCACCGAGATCATCGAGGTCACCGACGACGGCGAGACCGCCGTCTGCAACCTCGGCTCGGTCAACCTCGGCGCCTTCGTCCTGACGGAGACCGGCGAGATCGACTGGGAGCGGCTGGACGAGACCGTCCGCACCGCCGTGACCTTCCTCGACCGCGTGGTGGACATCAACTTCTACCCGACCGAGCAGGCCGGCCGCTCCAACGCCCGCTGGCGCCCGGTGGGTCTGGGCGCGATGGGCCTCCAGGACGTCTTCTTCCAGCTGAAGCTCCCCTTCGACTCCCCCGAGGCGAAGGCGCTCTCCACGAAGCTCTCCGAGCGCATCATGCTCGCGGCGTACGAGGCCTCGTGCGACCTGGCCGAGCGCAGCGGTCCGCTCCCCGCCTGGGAGCGGACCCGTACCGCCCGGGGCGTCCTGCACCCCGACCACTACGACGTCGAGCTGAACTGGCCGGAGCGCTGGGACGCGCTGCGGGCCCGGGTCGCGAAGTCCGGGATGCGCAACTCGCTGCTCCTCGCGATCGCCCCGACGGCGACCATCGCCTCCATCGCCGGCGTGTACGAGTGCATCGAGCCGCAGGTCTCCAACCTCTTCAAGCGCGAGACCCTGAGCGGGGAGTTCCTCCAGGTCAACGGCTATCTGGTGCAGGAGCTCAAGCGGCTGGGCGTCTGGGACGCCCAGACCCGCGAGGCGCTGCGCGAGTCCAGCGGCTCCGTCCAGGGCTTCGGCTGGATCCCGGCCGAGGTCCGCGAGCTGTACCGCACGGCGTGGGAGATCCCGCAGCGCGGCCTGATCGACATGGCCGCGGCCCGTACGCCGTTCCTCGACCAGTCCCAGTCGCTGAACCTGTTCCTGGAGACGCCGACCATCGGGAAGCTGTCCTCGATGTACGCGTACGCCTGGAAGCAGGGTCTGAAGACCACGTACTACCTGCGTTCGCGCCCGGCGACGAAGATCGCCCGCGCCGCGCAGGCCGCCACCCCCGCGGCGCTCCCCCTGGCCGATGCCGATGCCGCCGCCGACGCGGCGGCCGCGGAAGCGCTCGCCTGCTCCCTTGAGAACCCCGAGTCCTGCGAGGCCTGCCAGTAATGAGCTCCGCCCACCCGTCGCCCGACCCCCGCCCCTCGACGACGGCACTTAGTGCCGACACCCCTGGTGTCAAGAACCTCCTGGACCCGGGCTTCGAGCTCACCCTGCGCCCCATGCGCTACCCGGACTTCTACGAGCGCTACCGGGACGCGATCAAGAACACCTGGACGGTCGAGGAGGTCGACCTCCACTCGGACGTGGCCGACCTCGCCAAACTGACGCCCGCCGAGCAGCACATGATCGGCCGGCTGGTCGCGTTCTTCGCGACGGGCGACTCGATCGTCTCCAACAACCTCGTGCTGACGCTGTACAAGCACATCAACTCCCCGGAGGCGCGCCTGTACCTGTCGCGCCAGCTGTTCGAGGAGGCCGTGCACGTCCAGTTCTACCTGACGCTGCTGGACACCTACCTCCCGAACCCGGACGACCGCGCGGCCGCCTTCGACGCGGTCGAGGAGATCCCGTCGATCCGCGAGAAGGCGCAGTTCTGCTTCAAGTGGATCAACGAGGTCGAGAAGCTGGACCGGCTGGAGACGCAGGCCGACCGCCGCCGCTTCCTGCTGAACCTGATCTGTTTCGCCGCGTGCATCGAGGGCCTGTTCTTCTACGGCGCCTTCGCGTACGTGTACTGGTTCCGCTCGCGGGGTCTGCTGCACGGGCTGGCCACGGGCACCAACTGGGTGTTCCGCGACGAGACCATGCACATGAACTTCGCCTTCGAGGTCGTGGACACGGTCCGCAAGGAGGAGCCGGAGCTCTTCGACGAGGACCTTCGCCGGCAGGTCACCGACATGCTGAAGGAGGCCGTCGAGGCGGAGCTGCAGTTCGGCCGCGACCTGTGCGGTGACGGCCTGCCGGGCATGAACACCGAGTCGATGCGCGAGTACCTGGAGTGCGTCGCGGACCAGCGCCTGGTCCGTCTCGGGTTCGCGCCGGTCTACGGCTCGCAGAACCCGTTCTCCTTCATGGAGCTCCAGGGCGTGCAGGAGCTGACGAACTTCTTCGAGCGCCGTCCGTCGGCCTACCAGGTCGCGGTCGAGGGCACCGTCGACCTGGACGAGGACTTCTGACCCGTACGAGCAGGTGTGCCGGGAGCCGGAACGCGACGGATGTCCGCGTCCCGGCTCCTCGCGTTCGGGGGCCGGGGCGGCGGCGCGCCGGCGGGGCTCAGTGAGCCAGGCGTCCCCGGCGCCGGGCGGCGAACCGGATGCCGCGCCTGCGCGGGGTGGGGGCGAGACCGCCCGCCCGCTGCCGCGGCAGCCACACCCGCCGGGTCTCTGCGGCCCGCAGCTCCCGGTCGATCCGCCGTTCGCGCCAGGCCCCGTACAGACCGGGCGCGAGCAGTACTGCGGCGACGGCCAGGACGGCGAGGTAGTCCAGATAAGTGCTCATACCTCCACTGTCCGCCTGATCGGCCATGATCGAACAGTGGCAGGACTGTCATCGAAGAGGGAATTACTGCCACACTGGATCCATGCTGACCAATGTGGCCGTGGCGCTCGTCGACGGAGTCGCCCCCTTCGAGTTCGGGATCTTCTGCGAGGTCTTCGGGATCGACCGCAGCGCCCAGGGGCTGCCGGTGTACGACTTCGCCGTGTGCGCGGCCGAGGAGGGGCCGCTGAACATGGCCGACGTCGGCTTCGCCATCGCGCCGGCCCACGGACTGGAACGGCTGGAGGAAGCGGACCTGATCTGTCTGCCCGCCGACCGGCAGGCCCCCGTACGGGACTATCCCGAGCCGTTCCTCGACGCGCTCCGCCGGGCCGTGGACCGGGGCGCGCGGGTGCTCAGCGTGTGCAGCGGCGCCTTCGTGCTCGGCGCGGCCGGTCTGCTGGACGGGCGGCGCTGCACCACCCACTGGATGCACGCCCCCGCGCTCTCCCGGCGTTTCCCGCGGGCCCGGGTCGACCCGGACGTGCTCTACGTGGACGAGGGCACGGTCATCACCTCGGCCGGCACCGCCTCGGGCATCGACGCCTGCCTGCACGTGGTCCGCCAGGAGCACGGCGCGGAGGTGGCCAACACCGTCGCCCGGCGGATGGTCGTACCGCCCCACCGGGACGGCGGGCAGGCCCAGTACATCCAGCGCCCGCTCCCCCGTACCGCCTGCGACACCGTCGGGGGGGTGATCGGCTGGATGGCCCGCCACCTGGAGGAGGAGATCACCGTCGAGCAGCTCGCGGAGCGGGCGCACATGTCCCCGCGCACCTTCGCGCGGCGCTTCCTGCAGGAGACCGGCACCACCCCGTACCAGTGGGTGCTGCGCCAGCGGGTGCTGCTGGCGCAGGAGCTGCTGGAGTCCACGGACGACACCGTCGACGCCATCGCGGGCCGCTGCGGCTTCGGCAACGCGCCCGCGCTGCGCCACCACTTCCTGCGGACCCTGGGCACCACGCCGAACGCGTTCCGGCGTGCCTTCCGGGGCCCGCGGGCCGTCGCCCCGGCCTGAGGGCCCTTAGGCGTTCGGGACCGTCTCGTAACGCGGGGTGCCCTCTTCCATCTGCTTCAGCGCGTCCTTGCGGTCGCGCTTGGAGAGCCGGTCGATGTACAGGTACCCGTACAGGTGGTCGGTCTCGTGCTGGAGGCAGCGCGCGAAGTAGCCGGTGCCCCGGACCTTGATCGGGTTGCCCTGCGCGTCCTGGCCGGTGACCTCCGCGTAGTCCGGGCGCGCCAGCGCGGCGTAGGCGGTCGGCACGGACAGGCAGCCCTCGTTCGAGTCGTCCAGGACCCGCGAGGCGGCCGGCAGCTCGACCAGCTTCGGGTTGATCACGACGCCCGTGTGGCGGTTGCCGTCGTCGTCCGGGCAGTCGTAGACGAAGACCTTGGCGTCCACGCCGATCTGGTTCGCGGCCAGGCCCACGCCCTCGGCCGCCTTTTGGCTGGCGAACATGTCGTCGATCAGCTGCGCCAGCTCGTCGCCGAACTCGGTGACGTCCTTGCACTCCCGGTGCAGGACCGGGTTGCCGACGACCGTGATGGGACGCGCCGTGCCGCGCTCGCGGTGGGCCAGCTCGCGCGCCTCACAGTCCTCGGTGTCCACGACGTAACCGTCGTTCGCCCCACCGACGACTCCGCCCTCGACAACGTCGTTCTCCTGCTGTGCCATGTCCGCCGTACGCCTTCCCTAAGTCCCGGTCCGTCGCGCACCACGTCACCGGCGTGCCGGTGCTGATGTGCCGGTACAGCCTACGGCCCCCGCTCAGCAGACTTCCTCGAGATCCCGCCACTCCCGGCTGTCCGGGCTGTCCGCGACCCATCCGTCGAGCAGGCCGCGCACCAGACCGGGCGGCGCCGCGATCCCGCACTCGCGCTCGGGCACCCACAGGGATCCGGACCCCGTCGTGCGGTGCCCCAGCGGACCGGGGTGCCCCGGCTCGCTGTGGTCGTGCGGGTCCAGGTGCTCGCCGTCGCCCTCGCCGCTCGGCATCGCGCTCTCCGAGCAGGTGCGGCACAGCAGCCGCACGGACGAGGACCAGTCCTCGGCGGCGAAGCCGGCATCGGAGGCCAGCTGCTCCAGGGCGTTGCGGTCGGCCTCGGTGGCCGCCTCCAGCAGGACCACCCAGGTGGGCACCGGGGACGGCGCCCACAGCTCGATCTCGTCGAAGACGGGGTACGAGGGTCCGGCCGCGGTGACGCGCTCGCCGTGCGGGACCCCGTCGTGCAGGACCACCTCGCCCCAGCGCCGCCCCGAGGAGGGCAGCGGGATCGACAGGACCTCCATGCGGGCCGGGTCCAGCCGGCGGCCCCAGACCACCTCGGCCTCGCCCTCGGGCGACAGGCGTACGGCCGCGCTGCCGAGCTCCATGCCCACCGGCTCGCCGCCGCCGCCCGCGCCGTGCGGGTCCCCGGGCACCTTCAGCCCGTACGCCTGCCAGGCGCGGCGTGCCAGCGGCCAGTCCTGCAGCGCAGTCGCGGCGATCCCCACGTTCCACCAGTCCGGGGCGCCGGCCTCCCGGTCGAGCAGGGCCACGGCGCGCAGTCCCGCGGCCCGCGCCTGCTCCCAGTCGTGGCGGAACTTGTGCAGCAGGGCCAGGTTGAACCAGGACTCGGACAGCCAGGGCTCGAGGTCCGCGGCTCTGGTCAGCAGAGCGCCCGCGTCCTCGTACCGACCGTCGCCGATCAGCGTGAACGCGCGGTCAGTGGCCTGCCGCCACGAGGCGGAGGGCCTGTGCCGTACCTTCCCGAAGATCCTCACGATTCCCGCCTGCCGGTCCGACGATGCAACGGTGCAGCCTTGCGGACGCTCACACTGACACTTCTTGTGGGGGACACCCTTACTGGCATCCAACCATGCCCACTCGGACGGCCGCTCATTACCCATGGGTTACCCAGGCGGGACGGGTACGACTCTGGCACGTCCGCCCCGGGCGAGCACCCTGGCCAGACATTCCACCACCTCTGGCTGATAGTCGTGCCCGGTGCCCAGGCGGAGCCGCTCCAGGGCCTCCAGTGAGCCGCCCGGGTGACGGGTCCCGCCGACGAGGTCGTCGTACGCGTTGACCGCGCGCACGATCCGGGCGGCGACGGGCTGGTCCCGGTACGGCTCGGCCTGCAGCTCCACCACCACCGCCACCTCGGCGGGGACCCCGGTCTGCCGGGCCACCTCGCCGCCCAGCCCGGCGATCCGGCGGGCTTCGGCGGCGGGCAGCCCGGCGGTGGCCCCGTCCGGGACCGGGTCGACGAGGGAGAGCTGCCCGATGTCGTGCATGAGGGCGGCGTACTCCAGCACCGTGAGTTCCCGCTCGGAGAGGCCGAGCTCCCGCCCGACGGCGCAGCCGAGGGCGGCGACCCGGCGGGCGTGGCCGGGACGGGTGTACCCGGCGATCTCGGTGGCGCGGGCCAGTGAGGTGATGGTCTGGCGGTAGGTGGTGCGGACGGCCGCGATCCGGTGGAAGGACAGCTGGGTCAGCACGAGCGGCACGCTGAAGACCGGTACCGCCCACAGCCCCGCGACGGCGACGCCGAGGGCGATGACCACCCCGGTGGCACAGATCGCCGAGCCGATGCCCAGCTGCGCGCGGAGCTCGTCGCGGAGCAGCGGGCCGAAGGGCCAGCCGGTGCGGGCCCCGGAGAGGAGGGCGGCGAGGACGGCGTCGCAGAGGGCGGTGAGGCCGAGCAGGAAGATCAGGAAGAGCACGAGGTACGGGCCCTGCCCGACCCGGTCCTCCAGCCGGCCGGAGTTGTAGAGCGGCTGGAAGCAGACGGCGGCGAAGGCGACGGTGAGGACCCGGCGGGCGAGGTGGTCCGGGGCGGGGCAGCGGCCCCGGGCGATGTGGGGGACGATCCCGACGAGGGCGGCCGCGACGGCGACCGCGACGGTCTGCAGGACCCCGTGCTGGGTGGGGTGCCCGGCGTTCGGCCCGAGCAGGGCGTACGCGAGCGCCCCGGCGGAGCCGAGCGGCGCGGGCTGCTGCCGGGCGGCGTCGCGGCGGGCGAGCTCGCCGAGGGCGATCAGGGTGCCGAAGGCGAGCGCGACGCCCGGGTCCGCGAGGCCGTTCCACAGGGTGTGCGCCAGCGCGGCCACGGTCAGCATCCCGGCGGCCCCCCGTACGGCCCGGACGGCCCAGGCCCTCACGCGGACGTCCCCGCCGCGGGCGAGGAAGCGGAACCATCTACTCCGCCTCCGTGGGCACCGGAGCCCGCCCCGTCCTGCTGCGCCGCCCCGCCGGGCGCCTGGGCGGGAAGCCCCGCGAGCACCGGTCCGGGCGGGTTCCCCTCCCCGGCCCGCGCCCCGGCGGGGGCGGGGGGCGCGGCGGGAGAGGGGGGTGCGGCGGGAGAGGGGGCGCCGGCCGCAGGGGTGCTGTCCGCGGGGGCACCGGCCGCCGGGGCACCGGCCGCGGGGCCGCTCGCGTCCGTACCGCCCGAGGAGATCACCTGGAGGTCCTCGTCCGAGGTCACCACCGGGTGCCAGCCCTGCCGCCCGATCGCCTCGGCCAGCGCCCGGACCATGTCCGGGTCGAACTGCGCCCCCGCGCAGCGTTCGAGTTCGGCCAGGGCGACCGGCACCGGCCGGGCCCTGCTGTACGACCTGGTCGACGTCATCGCGTCGAAGGCGTCGGCCACCGCCACCACCCGGGCCAGCACCGGGATCTGCTCCCCGGTCAGCCCGTAGGGGTAGCCGGAGCCGTCCACCCGCTCGTGGTGGTGCAGGATCGCCGACCGGGCTTCGCCCAGGAAGCCGATGCCGCGCACCATCTCGTGACCGTACTCGGGGTGCAGTTCGATGATCCGGCGTTCCTCGGGACTGAGCGGTCCGTCCTTGCGCAGCAGCCGGGTGGGGACGCCCAGTTTCCCCACGTCGTGCAGGATCCCCGCGATGCGGACGACTTCGAGGCGTTCCTCGCCCATGCCCAGCTCGCGGGCGATCATCGCGGAGGCCTGTCCGACCCGCTCGCTGTGGCCCCGCGTGTAGCGGTCCTTGATGTCGACGGCCTGGACCAGGGCGCGGATGGTGGCCCGGTGCGCGGCGCGCTCACGGTGGTACTGGGCGAAGACCCAGCACGAGATGTACATCGGCAGCAGGACGAGCAGGGCGGCCGGAAGTCCGTACGGGCTGCGCCACAGGACGGCCATCATCAGTCCGGCGAGGCCGTGCACGCAGTGCGGGGCGAGGGACCGGGTGAGCAGTCCGCGCCAGGCGGTCGCGGCGGGCCGGCGTTCCGCGGCCGCCAGGATGCCGCCGTCGAGGGCGGTGAGCACCAGGCAGAAGGCGACGGCGGCGGCGGCCGCCGGGAGCATCACGTACGGGAAGTCGGCGACCCAGGCGGCGCCGGGCTGCGCTGCCGGCGGTCCCGTCGCGCCGAAGGCGGCTCCCCCCGGCACCCCCGGTCCGCCGAGCGCCCCCGGTCCGCCGAGCACTCCGTAGACCTGCCCGGCGGTCCAGGCGGCTATCGACTGCTGGGCCGCGTGCCACGTACGGCGCACCCGGGCGGGCCGTTCCGCCACGGGGGTGGCGAACCCGCCGGGAAGCGCGACGAGCGCGGCCGCGGCCGGGGGGAGCAGGAACACCGCGGCCAGCACGACGGGGAAGAAGGAGCCGAGCCCCTCGGGCACCCGGCGGCCCAGGAGCGGGCGGACCTTGGCGAGTTCGCAGCCGAGGTAGAGCACACCGAGCAGGCCGACGCAGGGCCAGGGGGTGGCGGGATCGGAGAGGGCCGGGAGGGCGCACGCCAACGCGGCGAGGACGGCGCACACGACGCAGGCGCGCGCCGCCGGCAGAAGTACCCGCAAGGCGCTCTCCTCCCCCTGGGCCGTGCAAAGCCGGTACCGCATCACATCGGTACCGAATGGGGAGGATAGGTGGGGCCGGGAGCGAGCCGGGCCACATTTTCGCATTGCACCGTGCGGACGCCCCCGGATTACCACCTTCGAGTGAAGGAAGGGCCCCTCCGGGGGCGGCTGTTCGAGGTCGGACCGTCGCGGAGCGTCCGGTTGCCGGACACGGCCGATTTCAGCCTGTCGTGGATCCCGGCAGGGTTTCGGCGCCGGCGGGTTCCGCCGTGACGTCATGATCCGGCACGGCCTGACCCGAACGGATGAGTTCGATACGCCCCATCACCTTCGACCGCAGGTCACTCGGCACGTCGTCCGAACCGCAGCAGCGCTTCACCAGCTTCTTCACGGCCTGCTCCAGACCGTACTTCTCAAGACAGGGATTGCACTCGCCGAAGTGGGTCTCGAACTTCGTGCAGTCACTGTCGGGCATCTCGTGGTCCAGGAACTCATAAAGGTGGTCCAGGACTTCAGAGCACTCCGTCTCGTGCGGATCTCCGCAGCTCATGAGCCCGAGCCTTTCAAGTCGTTCGACTCTCCCGCGCCGGCGGGGACGAGCCCGCGCTCACGGGCGTAGTCCTCCAGCATTCCGCGGAGTTGACGGCGGCCACGGTGCAGTCGCGACATGACCGTACCGATGGGTGTACCCATGATGTCCGCGATCTCCTTGTACGCAAAGCCCTCCACGTCGGCAAGATAGACCGCGATGCGGAACTCCTCCGGAATGGCCTGGAGGGCTTCCTTCACGTCCGAATCGGGCAGGTGGTCGAGCGCCTGCGACTCGGCGGAACGCAACCCGGTCGACATGTGCGACTCGGCGCGCGCGAGCTGCCAGTCCTCGATCTCCTCCGCCGCACTGCGCTGGGGTTCGCGCTGCTTCTTGCGGTAGGAATTGATGAAGGTATTGGTCAGAATGCGGTACAGCCACGCCTTCAGGTTGGTGCCCTCGCGGAACTGGTGGAACGACGCGTATGCCTTCGCGTACGTCTCCTGGACCAGGTCCTCGGCGTCGGCCGGATTGCGCGTCATGCGCAGCGCGGCCGAGTACATCTGGTCGAGGTAGCCGAGGGCGTCCCTCTCGAAGCGCGCATTGCGCTCCGGGGTCGTCTCCTCCGCGTGGCCTTCGTCGGTCCCAGCGACAGGACCCACCTCCTCCGACTGCGTGGCGGCTCCGAAAGCGGACCCGCTCGAATCGGAGAATAGTCGACCATCCCGGTCCGCCGCCGCCCGGAGCGTTCCGCGCTTGGGGGCGGGCAGCACTGTCCAGTCCAGGTCAGCGGCCTGCGGACGGTTCTGGCTGATGACCTGGGTCATGCGCTCGCTCTCCTCCGACGTCTTCTCCGTACGTACCGACATCCGGCACAACCAAAGGGCCGGGCGGTGCATTCCCCGAAGGGGGGCGGTGTGAGGCCGGAGTCACACCGGCAGCCGCGCGAGCCATTCGGCCACCGCCCCGGTGATCACCTCCAGAGCCTCCTCCTGCGTCACGTCCGCCTTCTTCGGCACGGCGAATCCGTGGTCCCCGCAGGCCACTTCCACCAGTTCGTACGGGGCTTCGCCCGCGCCGCGCCCCGGGAACTCCTCCGGTCGCCCGAAGGGATCGCGACCGCCCTGGACCACCAGCGCCGGCCGTCCGGCACCCAGGAGCTCCTGCGCCCGGGACTTCTCCGGCCGGCCCGGCGGGTGCAGCGGGAAGGCCAGCGCCAGCACCCCCGCCGCGTCCAGCTCGGCGGCGGTCCGGCAGGCCACGCGGGCCCCCGCGCTGCGTCCGCCCGCGACGACCGGCCGGCCGGGCCGGGCGAGGGCGGGCCACAGGGCCCGCCAGCCCTCGTCCAGCACCTTGGGCGCGGCGGCGACCTTCTTCCCGGCGACCCTCCAGGGCTGCTCGACCAGGGCCACGGTGATCCCCCGGGCGGGCAGGGCCAGGGCCAGGGACCGCAGGTCCCGGGCCTCGATCCCGCCGCCGGCGCCGTGGCCGAGGGCCAGCACGAGGCGGGCCCCGCCCGCCGGGGCCGGATGCCAGGTGATGCGGGCTTCGCCCGCCGGGGTGTCGACGCTCTCGGTACGCGTGCTCATGCCCCGATCATGCCGGGCGCCCGCGGCGCGGACGCTCACCGCACGCGCGGCAGGAGCGCGAGCCGCGGAAGGCACTCGATCGAGCTGCGGAAGCAGGGGCCGCCGCGAGCAGGGGCCGCCGCGGGCACGCGGGGCCGCCCGGATGGACCCGCCGGACGGAGGGAGCAGCCGGACACAGGGAGCGGCCGGCGCGCGGTCAGAAGAGCGTGCTCTCCTCGGGCCCGGCCAGTTCCTCCAGCAGCTCGGGCCCGTTGTTGCGCACGTTGCTGACGGCCGTCGACACCGGGTAGGCACGCATCAGCCCGCCGGGCGGCGGCGCCAGCAGGCCGCGCAGCTCGTCCGGGTCGGTCCGTGCCGGGTCCAGCCAGGCGTCCCACCGGTCGGGGGTGAGCATCAGCGGCATCCGGGGGTGGATGTCGGCGAGCGAGCGCGGGCCCTCGGCCAGGGTGACGCCGAGCGGCGCGGTCTCGGCTTCCGCGGTGATCACCGAGCAGGTGGCCCACCAGGCGAGCGGGTGGTCGTCGGGCAGGGTCCGGTCGCGCCAGAACTCGTATATCCCGGCCATGGCGAAGACGGAGCCGTCGCCGGGGAGGACGAAGTAAGGCTGCTTGCGGGCCCTCTTCCTCTTGCCCTCGACCTCCAGCTGCCGCTCGTCGTGGGCGGTGACCCATTCGTAGTAGCCGTCGGCCGGGACGATGCAGCGGCGCAGCGCGAAGGGGCGCCGGAAGGACGGCTTCTCGGCGATCGTCTCGGACCGGGCGTTGATCATCCGGGCGGCGCCGTCGGGGTTCTGGGCCCAGGACGGCACGAGGCCCCATCTCAGGACCCGCAGCTGGCGAACCGGGCGCGGGCTCGGAGCGTCTTTCAGGGGGCGGTCGAGGATCACGTGGACCTCTTTGGTCGGGGCCACGTTCCAGTCGGCGGCGAGCGCCTCCTCGGGCTCCCACCGCTCCACCCCGAAGACCTCCACCAGATCCTCGGGCCGACGACTCGCTGCATACCTTCCGCACATGGCTGCCACACTGCCATGGCATCCGACCACGACCGCAAGGAGTCCGCCACCGATGGACAGCAGCACCACGGCCGGCCTGTGGGACCGGCTCACGGGCATACAGGCGGCGCCCGACCAGTGGCTCGTGATCGCGACGGGCCTGGCGGCGCTGGCCGTCGTGGGCCCCCGTCCCGTGTGGCGCCTGTCGCGCAACGCGATCACCATCGCCCACGAGGGCGGCCACGGGCTGCTGGCCCTGCTGACCGGCAGGCGCCTGGACGGGATACGGCTGCACTCGGACACCAGCGGGGTGACCGTCAGCCGGGGCAAACCCACCGGTGTCGGGATGATCCTGACCGCGGTCGCCGGGTACACGGCTCCCTCGCTGCTCGGCCTCGGCGGCGCGGCCCTGCTCTCCGCCCACCGGATCACCCTGCTGCTGTGGGCGGCGACCGTCCTGCTCCTGGCGATGCTGGTGATGATCCGCAACGCGTACGGGCTGCTCACGGTGGTCCTGACGGGCGCCGTCTTCGTCCTGGTCTCCTGGCTGGCCCCGGCCGGGGTACAGGCGGTCTTCGCCTACGGCGTGGTGTGGTTCCTGCTGCTGGGCGGGGTCCGGCCCGTCTTCGAGCTGGGGGCGAAGCGCAGGCACGGCGGAGCTCCGGACTCGGACGCGGACCAGCTGGGACGCCTCACCCATCTGCACCCGGTGGTGTGGCTGCTGCTCTTCCACGTGGTCGCGCTGTGTTCGCTCATCGGCGGCGGGCGCTGGCTGCTGGCGCTCTGACCGCTCCCGGTCCGTCCGACCCCCGAGACGGGGCCGCGATCAAGATCTGCGGCCGGGGGAAGCCACTAAAGTGGGGGCATGACCGAGACCTCCGCGCTCCACGCCCTCTGGCCCGCCCCGATCGCCGACGGCACCGTCCACGCCACCGTCACCGTGCCCGGGTCGAAGTCGGTCACCAACCGCGCCCTCGTGCTCGCGTCGCTCGCCGCCGAGCCGGGCTGGGTGCGCCGCCCGCTGCGCTCGCGCGACTCCCAGCTGATGTCCGACGCGCTGCGCGCGCTGGGCGTGGGCATCGAGGAGACGGTCTCCTCCAGCTCCGCCGGCGAGGGCGACAGCGGCGAGGCCTGGCGGGTCATCCCGGCGGCCCTGCACGGCCCGGCCACGGTCGACGTCGGCAACGCGGGCACGGTCATGCGCTTCCTGCCGCCCGTCGCCACCCTCGCCTCCGGCGACATCCGCTTCGACGGCGACCCGCGCTCCTACGAGCGCCCCCTCGGCCAGGTCATCAGCGCGCTGCGCACGCTCGGCGCCCGTATCGACGACGACGGCCGCGGCGCGCTGCCGCTGACCGTCCAGGGCGGCGGGGCGCTGGAGGGCGGGACGGTCGAGATCGACGCGAGCAACTCCTCGCAGTTCGTCTCCGCGCTGCTGCTCTCCGCCCCGCGCTTCAACCAGGGCGTCGAGGTCCGGCACGTGGGCGACCACCTGCCCTCCCTGCCGCACATCCGGATGACCGTGGAGATGCTGCGCGCGGCGGGCGCCCAGGTCGACACCCCCGAGGCCGGCGGCGAGAAGGACGTCTGGCGGGTCGCCCCCGGCGCCCTGCTCGGCCGCGACCTGATCGTCGAGCCCGACCTGTCCAACGCCCAGCCCTTCCTGGCGGCGGCCCTGATCACGGGCGGCACGGTCACCGTCCGGGACTGGCCGCGCCGCACCACGCAGCCCGGTGACGCGCTGCGCCGGATCTTCACCGAGATGGGCGGCTCCTGCGAGCTGACCGACGCGGGCCTGGTCTTCACCGGCTCCGGCAAGATCCACGGCATCGACGTGGACCTGGGCGAGGTCGGCGAGCTGACCCCGGGCATCGCGGCGGTCGCGGCCCTGGCCGACTCGGAATCGGTGCTGCGCGGCGTACGGCACCTGCGCCTGCACGAGACGGACCGGCTGGCGGCGCTCACGAAGGAGATCAACGGGCTGGGCGGCGACGTGACGGAGACCGAGGACGGTCTGCGGATCCGGCCGCGCCCGCTGCACGGCGGCACCTTCCACACGTACGACGACCACCGGATGGCCACCGCCGGCGCCGTGATCGGCCTGGCCGTGGACGGTGTGCTCATCGAGAACGTGGCGACGACCGCGAAGACCCTTCCGGACTTCCCGAAGATGTGGACGGACATGCTCGCGAAATCGCCGTCGGCGGGCGTGGGAGCGTAGGGCCCGCCATGCGCAGGTACGGCAAGAACACCGACGAGGACGACATCCGCCAGCGGCCCAACCCCAAGGGCAACCGGCCGCGGACGACCATCCGGCCCAAGCACGAGGACGCGGCCGAGGGCTTCGTCCTGACCGTCGACCGGGGCCGGCTCACCTGCCTGGTCGAGGACCGCGCGGTGCACGCCATGAAGGCCCGCGAGCTGGGCCGCAAGGCGGCGGTGGTCGGTGACCGGGTCTGGATCGTCGGCGACCTGACGGGCAAGAAGGACACCCTGGCCCGCATCGTGCGGATCGAGGAGCGCAAGTCCGTCCTGCGGCGCACGGCCGACGACGACGACCCGTACGAACGCGTGGTCGTCGCCAACGCCGACCAGCTGGCCATCGTGACGGCGCTGGCCGACCCGGAGCCGCGGCCCCGGATGATCGACCGCTGCCTGGTGGCCGCGTACGACGCCGGTCTGGAGCCGCTGCTGGTGCTGACGAAGTCCGACCTGACCTCCGCGGACAAGATCCTGGAGATCTACTCGACCTTCGGCCTGAACTACGTGGTCACCAACCGCGACGAACTGGCCACGGGCGACGCCGCCGACCGGGTGCGCGAGCACCTCAACGGCCGGATCACCGCTTTCGTCGGCCATTCGGGCGTCGGCAAGACCACGCTGGTGAACTCGCTGGTCGCCGAGGGCCGCCAGCGCGCCACCGGAGTGGTCAACGCGGTGACCGGCCGGGGACGGCACACCACCACCTCGGCGCTCGCGCTGCCGCTGCCGGGCGCGGACGGCTGGGTCATCGACACCCCGGGCGTGCGCTCCTTCGGCCTGCACCACGTGGACCCGTCCCGGGTGATCCTGGCCTTCCCCGAGCTGGTGCCGGGGACGGAGGGGTGTCCGCGCGCGTGCAGCCACGACGAGCAGGACTGCGCGCTCGACAAGTGGGTGGAGGACGGCCACGCGGACCCCGCGCGGCTGTACTCGCTGCGCCGGCTGCTGCAGACGCGGGAGCGGCGCGAGGGCGACTGACCGGCGCGCCCGGCCCGCGCCGGAGTGGTTTGCCGCGCACGGTGTCTGGTAAATGCATAGTCGCACCAAGTGGCGCGACGGCTGTGGCCAAGAGCGCGCCACGCGACGCGGGGAGGCATACGCCATGGCGTGGCTGTTGGTCGTGGTCGCCGGATTCCTGGAAACGGGCTTCGCGGTCTGCCTCAAGCTGTCGCACGGCTTCACCCGGCTGTGGCCGACCGTGGCCTTCGCGTGCTTCGCGCTCGGCAGCTTCGGTCTGCTGACGCTGGCCCTGAAGAAGCTGGACGTGGGCCCGGCCTACGCGGTGTGGACGGGCATCGGGGCCGCCGGGACCGCGATCTACGGAATGATCTTCCTCGGCGACCTGGTCTCCACCCTCAAGCTCGTCTCGATCTCGCTGGTCATCCTCGGCGTCATCGGCCTTCAGCTTTCGGGTTCGGCCCATTGAACAGCCGCAGCAGTTCGGCGGAGCCGGGCCGTCCCGGCACTTCGGCGGGTGCGAGCAGATAGGACATCGCGAGGCGCACGGCGAGTTCGCAGCGCTGCGCCCACTGCTCCTGTTCCCGGCCCGACTCGCGGCCGTGCTCCCGGCCCGACTCCCGGCCGTGCTCCCGGCCCTGCTCCCGCGCCCTGCCCTGCGCCGGCGCGAAGGCGGCGCTCGCCCGTTCACGCACGGAGCGGACCAGCTCCCCGGGACCGAGGGCCGGCAGCCCCGGCCGGACCCCCCGGCCGGCCGGCACGGGTAAGTTCCCGTTCCAGCACCCCGTCAGCAGGGCCCGTACCAGGGGGCGGGTCTGCGAGGCCCGCACGGTCCACTCGGCGACCGCCACCAGGCGTTCGGCGCGGCCGCCCGGGGACAGCAGGGCCCGCTCCACGCCGTCGAGGTACCAGGCGGCGTCGCGGCGGACCAGGGCGTGGCCCAGTCCCGTCTTGCCGGCGAACTCGTTGTAGAGGGTCTGGCGCGACACCCCGGCCGACGCCGCGACGTCCACCATCCGCACGGCCGGCCAAGGACGCGCCGAGAGCGCCGCTCCGGCCGCTTCGAGCAAGGACTCCCGGGCTGTCGGCACCATTGCCTCCCCCTTAGACGTCTCCGTCAGAGTTGACGGACCGACAGGTCCTGTCAAGGGTTCCCGTCCCCCGAGCCCGGCGCACTCGGGATGTTGCGGTGAACTGCCGCGGCGCGCTCCCCCGGCGGCCGCCGCCGTGGACGCGGCTCGCCGGGCTCCGGCCGTCTCGGTACTGTTCGGCCATGCCCGAGTATGACGATGACCTGCGCCTTGCCCTCGAACTCGCCGACGCGGCGGACGCCGCCACGATGGAGCGCTTCCGCGCCCTCGACCTCAAGGTCGAGACGAAGCCCGACATGACCCCGGTGAGCGAGGCCGACACCGCCACCGAGGAGGTCATCCGGGCCGGGATCGCGGCCGCGCGGCCCGCCGACGCGATCCTGGGCGAGGAGTACGGCCTCAAGGGCGACGGCCCGCGCCGCTGGGTCGTGGACCCGATCGACGGTACGAAGAACTACGTGCGGGGCGTCCCGGTCTGGGCCACGCTCATCTCCCTGATGGAGGCCGACCCCTCGGACCCCGACGGGGAGTTCCGGCCCGTCGTCGGCGTGGTGTCCGCGCCGGCCCTGGGCCGCCGCTGGTGGGCGGCCCGCGGCCAGGGCGCGTACGCGGGCGGCGCGCTCGGCGGGACCACGCGGCTCGGCGTCTCGGCGGTCGCCACGCTGGGCGACGCCTCCTTCGCCTACTCCTCGCTCGGCGGCTGGGAGGAACAGGGACGGCTGCCCGGCTTCCTGGACTTGACGCGCGCGTGCTGGCGCACGCGGGGCTACGGCGACTTCTGGCCGTACATGATGGTCGCCGAGGGCTCGCTCGACCTGTGCGCCGAGCCGGAGCTGAACCTGTGGGACATGGCCGCCCTGGCGGTCGTGGTCGAGGAGGCCGGCGGCCGTTTCACCTCCCTGGACGGGGCGGACGGCGTGCACGGCGGGAACGCGGCGGCTTCCAACGGTCTGCTGCACGAGGAGATGCTCGGCCTGCTGCGCCCCCGCGCCTGACCTCGCGCCGCGGCGCGCTCCCCCCACGCGCCTCCTTGCTGACCCCGCGTGACCGTGGGAATCTGGGACTCCCCCGCTTGTGCGCTTGTGAAGTCCTTCACTCAGTGCGGACTTCCGGCGCACCCACCCCAGCGGGGGGACTCACCAGGAGGTGGCTCCCTTCATGCTCGTCCGTGACGCCATGAGCACCGTGATCCTCACCCTCGGCCCCACTCACACCCTCCGTCAGGCGGCCTGCCTGATGTCCGGACGCCGCGTCGGCGCGGCGGTCGTCCTCGATCCCGAGCACAGCGGCATCGGCATTCTGACCGAGCGCGACATCCTCAACTCGCTCGGCGCGGGCCACGATCCCGACCGGGAGTCCGTGGGCGCGCACACCACCAACAACGTGGTGTTCTGCACCCCGGACGCCACCGTGCAGGAAGCCGCGGAGGCCATGGCCCACGGCGGCTTCCGGCATCTGATCGTGCTGGAGCACGGCGGTCCCGTGGGCATCGTGTCCGTGCGCGACGTCATCCGCCTCTGGGCACCGGCCCGCCGCAGCCGCGTGGCCGCGTAACCGCGCGGGAGCCGGAAAACGGCCGGCGGGCCGGCGCCCCCCTTTCGGGAGCACCGGCCCGCCGGCCTGCTACGGCAAGCCGTCGATCAGCCGCGAAGGGCCTGGACCGCGGCCTCCAGACGCTTGCCGAAGTCACCGTCCGCCTGGCGGAAGTTGTCGATCGCGCGTTCGACGATGTCGTCACGCGAGACCTTGGCGATGAAGCCGGAGAGGTTCTCGATCAGACGGACCTTCTCGTCCTCCGAGTACAGGCGGTAGAGGTTGCCCGCCTGGACGAAGTCGTTGTCCTCGCTGTGCACCGGAGCGGCGTGGTTGCCCGTGCCGCCGGTCACCGAGGTGGAGACCCACAGCGGACGGTCCGTCTGGTGCGGACCGCCGAAGCTGTTCGGCTCGTAGTTCTTCGCGCCCTTGTGCCGGCCGTCGTACAGGTGGCCGTCACGGGAGTGGGTCCGCGCCTCCGTGGCGTGCGGACGGTTCACCGGCAGGTGGTCGGCGTTGATCCCGACGCGGTAGCGGTGGGCGTCTCCGTAGCCGAAGAGACGGCCCTGGAGCATCTTGTCCGGGGAGGGACCGATGCCGGGGACGAAGTGCGCCGGGGAGAAGATCGACTGCTCGACCTCGGCGAAGACGTTCTCCGGGTTGCGGTTGAGCTCCAGCTTGCCGATCTCGATCAGCGGGTAGTCCGCGTGCGGCCACACCTTGGTGAGGTCGAACGGGTTGAAGCGGTATCCGGCCGCCTCGGCCGCCGGCATGATCTGGACCTGCACGGTCCAGGACGGGAAGTCACCGCGCTCGATCGACTCGCGCAGGTCGCGCTGGTGGGAGTCGGGGTCCTCGCCGGCGAGCCGGTTGGCCTCGGCCTGGGTGAGGTTCTTGATGCCCTGGTCGGTCTTGAAGTGGTACTTGACCCAGAAGACCTCGCCGGCCTCGTTGTTCCACTGGAACGTGTGCGAGCCGAAGCCGTTCATGTGGCGGTAGGACGCCGGGATGCCGCGGTCACCGAACAGCCAGGTCACCTGGTGGGTGGACTCGGGCGACAGACCCCAGAAGTCCCAGACGTTGTCCGCCTCCTGCGAGCCCGTGTACGGGTCGCGCTTCTGGGTGTGGATGAAGTCCGGGAACTTGATGGCGTCCTTGATGAAGAACACCGGGGTGTTGTTGCCGACGAGGTCGTAGTTGCCCTCTTCGGTGTAGAACTTCAGCGCCCAGCCGCGGGGGTCGCGCACCGCGTCGGCGCTGCCCAGGTTGCCCGCGACGGTGGAGAAGCGCAGGAAGGTCTCGGTCTCCTTGCCGACCTCGGACAGGAACTTCGCACGGGTCCACTGCGAGACGTCACGCGTGAGCGTGAAGGTGCCGTAGGCGCCGGCGCCACGGGCGTGCACCACGCGCTCCGGGATGCGCTCGCGGTTGAAGTGCGCGAGCTTCTCGAGGAGCAGCTGGTCCTGGACCAGGACGGGGCCGCCGAGACCGGCGGTCTCGCTGTTCTGGTTGTCGGCGACCGGAGCTCCGGCCTCCGTGGTGAGCGGTCCCTGCGTCACGTGCGCCTCCTGCGTAATTTGCTGCAAATTCCTGTCCTGTGCACTACCGTAACCGATCCTACGATGGACTTTGTCTAAGTCAAGTAAACATCCAAGACAACACCGGGTCGGGAGTTGCACCGGACCCCTCACTGTTAGGCTGGCGTCCATGAGTGACCTGCTGGAACGACTTCGCGGACGCGGATGGCGCATGACCGCACAGCGGCGCGTCGTGGCCGAGGTGCTCGACGGTGACCACGTTCACCTGACGGCCGACGAGGTGCACGCGCGCGCGGTGGCGAAGCTGCCGGAGATCTCGCGCGCCACCGTCTACAACACCCTGGGCGAGCTCGTCACGCTCGGCGAGGTCATGGAGGTCTCCGCGGACCACCGGCGCGCCAAGCGGTACGACCCGAACGCCCACCGCCCCCACCAGCACCTGGTGTGCGCCCGGTGCGGGGCGATCCGCGACGTCCACCCGGCGGGCAACCCGCTGGCCGACCTGCCGGACTCCGAGCGCTTCGGCTTCGTCGTGTCGGCGGTCGAGGTGACCTACCGCGGGGTGTGCCCGAACTGCGCGGGAGCCTGACGGCCCCACCGCGCCGACGCCGGACCGCACCGCGCCGAACCGCACCGCACCGCGACGAGGAGGGGCCCGGGAGCATCGCTCCCGGGCCCCTCCTCGTGTGCACCCTTGCGGTCGAGAACGACTGAAGGCCCGGATCCAGTGGATCCGGGCCTTCGAGCCTTCAGTAGCGGGGACAGGATTTGAACCTGCGACCTCTGGGTTATGAGCCCAGCGAGCTACCGAGCTGCTCCACCCCGCGTCGGTAGACCCGACTGTACGCGAGCCGCCCGAGCAGATGCAAATCGGTTAACGCCCCTACGCGGACAGTTCCTCGGCCAGTGCCTCGCGCAGCCGGCCGGCCCGCTCGGAGACTTCCGCCGGGCCCAGCTCCATGGCCCGCACGCACCACTTCTGCCCTTCGGCCAGATCCCCCTGCCGGGCCGCGAGCAGGCCGAGCCGCAGCGCCGCCCGCCCGTGCCCGGCCACCGCCGCCCGGGTCCACCACAGCGCCGCCTCCGGCTCGTTGCCCTCGCGCGCCAGGAGCAGCCCCAGGTTGAACGCCCCGTTGCGCGAGCCGGCTTCCGCCGCCTCCCGGTACCACCGCGCCGCGAGCGCGAGCTCGCCCCGGGCGGCGGCCAGCATGCCGACCCGGACCTGCGCCCGCCGGTGTCCCAGCTCCGCCGCCCGCTCGTACCACTCCTCGCTCTCGGTCCGCGCGGCTCCGCCGACCGGCTCGCCCAGCGCCACCGGCTCCGGCGGCGGGGCCAGCGACTCCAGCAGCGAGGCCAGCCGGAAGGCGGCCTCCGCGCTCCCGCCGCCGGCCGCGCAGCGCAGGTGCCGCTCCGCGGCCCGCTCCTCGCCGTCGCGGACCAGCGCGATGCCGACCTGCAGCGCCGCGTCGGTGTGTCCCGCCGACGCCGCCCGCTCGTACCACTTCAGCGCCGTCCGGTCCTCGTCCCGGCTGGCGAACAGGATCCCGAGGTTGAAGGCGGCGTCCACGCTCCCCGCCTCCGCCGCCTTGGAGAACCACGGCTCCGCCCCCGCCGCGTCCCCGACCTGGAGCAGCAGGATGGCCAGCGCGTTGGCCGCCTCGCGGTGTCCCGCGTAGGCCGCGCGCCGGTACCACTGCTCGGCCTGGGCGGTCCGATCCTGCGCGACGCACAGCAGGGCGAGGTTGTACGCCCCGTTCTGGTCGCCCGCGTCCATCGCGGCCCGGTACCACTTCTCCGCCGTCTGGGTCTCGCCGCGCGCGGCGTGCAGCGCCCCCAGGGCGTTGGCCGCGTTGCCGTCGCCGTCCTGCGCGGCGCGCAGCCACCAGGTCGCCGCGTTCTCCTCGTCGCCTGCGTCGCGCAGCAGGAAGCCGAGCGCGCACGCCGCCCGCGGCTCGCCCTGCTTGGCGGAGGTCAGGTACCAGCGCCCGGCCTCCTTGAGCTCGCCGCGGGCCTCGAGCAGTGCGCCCAGGTGCAGCCCGGCGCGCCGGTGGCCGCGCGCGGCGGCCTGCCGGTACCACTGCTCGGCCTCGACCGGGTCGCCCTTCCTCAGGTGCCGGGCCAGCCGGTAGGCGGCCTCGCGGTGCCCCTGCTCCGCCGCGGCCCGGAACCACCGCTCGACACCCTTGTCCCCGCGGTGCTCCAGCAGGTCCGCGAGCCCGTACGCACCGAGCGCGTGGCCGGATTCCGCCGCCTGCCGCATCCAGTACTCGGCGGCGGGCTCGTCGCCCCGCTCGCGGTAGTGACGGCCCAGCGCGTGCGCGGCCGGAGCCGATCCGGCCACGGCGGCGACGCGCCACCAGCCGGCGGCCTCGTCCGGGTATCCGCGCTGGTGCAGCAGGACGCCGAGGTTGTTGGCGGCCGCGCGGTCGCCCTCCGCGGTCGCCCCGCGCAGGTACGGCTCGGCTCCGGTCAGGTCGCCGCGGCGCAGCAGGAGCGCCCCGAGCACGCTCATCGCGCCCGGGTCCCCCTTGTCGGCGGCGACCCGGTGACGGGCCTCCAGTTCCGCGTCGCTGGCCGAATCGGTCAGCGTGAAGGCCTCGTCGTCGAAGAAGTCGTCGTCCGGGGCCGTCGAGGGCGCGGCACTCCGCGCGGTGTGCGGGGTCATCGCGTTCCGCGCGTCAACAGCCTGAGCCGCCCCATCGGCCTGCGTTCCCGATTCGGCCTCCGCCCTCACAAACCGCCCTGTCTCCAGCAGAGTTGACCTGTCCCCCATAAATCCCATCGTCGCATCACCTGCTACCCGCGTACACCTGGTATGTCGCAGCCAGTGAGGTCACTACAGCGTTTTGTCGACATGCCCACAGAGAGACAAGTCAAACACGACCACGCCCCAACTCACCCACTCCAGCGACCCCGTGTCCCCAGGTGTCCGCCATGCATCCACCCCGGGCATGACGAAGGCCCGGATCCATCGGATCCGGGCCTTCGTCTTCAGTAGCGGGGACAGGATTTGAACCTGCGACCTCTGGGTTATGAGCCCAGCGAGCTACCGAGCTGCTCCACCCCGCGTCGGTGAAACCACAGTATCACGACGCGGGACGGAGCATTTACCACTGCCTCAAGGGCCGCACTAGGACCCGGCCGCGGGTTCCTTCAGCTTCGCCTCCGCGTCGACCGCCCGCTTCAGCGCCGCCTGCAGATCGCTCTGGGCCTTGCCGTACGCCGTCCAGTCACCGGCCTTCATCGCCTTGTCGGCCTCGTCCACGGCCTTCTGCGCGTCGGTGAGCGCCGCCTTGACCGTCGGGTCCTGGCTGCCCGGCGGCGTGGTGGTGCCGTCGCCCGGCGGGACGGTCGGCTCGGTGGGGGGCGTGGTCGCGGACTCGGCCCCGAACACCACGTTCAGCGCCTTCTCCAGCGTGTCCTCGAAGGCGGTCTGGTCCCCGTAGGTCACCAGGACCTTCTTCAGCAGCGGGTACTTGAGGCCGCCACCGCGCACGTAGACCGGCTCGACGTAGAGCATGCCCTTGTCGAGCGGGACCGTGAGCAGGTTGCCGTACTCCACCTGGGAGTCGCCCCGGCTCAGGATGTTGATCTCCTGGGCGATCTCCGGCTTGGAGTTGAATCTCGCCTGGACCAGCTTGGGGCCGTCCACCGGGTTCTGGGTGGGCAGCTTCAGCAGCTGGATCTTGCCGTACTCGGCCGTGGTGGGATCGGCGTTGACCGCCATGAAGGCGCTCAGGTTGTCCCGGCCGTTCGGCGTGAGCGTGGTGGTGAGCGAGAAGGCCTGGTTCGGATCCTTCTGACCCGGCATCTTCATGGAGAGGTAGTACGGCGGAACGGCCGTACCCTCCTTGGTGGTCGGGTCGTCCGGCACCGCCCAGACCTCGCTGCCGCTGAGGAAGGTCTGCGGGTCGGTGACGTGGTAGCGGGTCAGCAGCTCGCGCTGGACCTTGAAGAGGTCCTGCGGGTAGCGCAGGTGCTCCATCAGGGCCGGCGAGATCTCCTGCTTGGACTTGACCGTCCCCGGGAACGCCTTCATCCAGGTCTTCAGGACCGGGTCCTTGCTGTCCCACTGGTACAGCTTCACGGTGCCGTCGTAGGCGTCGACCGTGGCCTTCACCGAGTTGCGGATGTAGTTGACCTGGTTCTCCTGGGCGACGACCGCGCGCTGGGAGTTGGTCAGTGAGTCCGCCGTGCTGTCCCCGAGCCTGGTGCGCGACGCGTAGGGGTAGCCGTTGGTGGTGGTGTAGGCGTCCACGATCCACTGGACACGGCCGTCGATCACCGCGGGGTACACGGCTCCGTCGATCGTCAGCCACGGGGCGACCGCTTCGACCCGCTCCTTGGGCGTGCGGTGGTAGAGGATCTTCGAACCGTCGCCGATGGCGCCGGAGTAGAGGATCTGGGGCTCGTTGAAGGCCAGGGCGTACGCGGCGCGGTTGACCGGGTTGCCCAGGCTCACCCCGCTGTCGCCCTTGTAGGTGGTCTCCTTCTCGCCCGTGTCGTCGGCGTAGTCGAGTTCCTTCTGCGGTCCCCCGACGATGGAGTACTGCTTGGTCTCCTCGCCGTAGTAGATCCGCTGCTCGTACGTCCCGAGGTCGCCCTTGGCCGGAAGGCCCGACTCGGTGAAGACGGGCTGGCCGCCCGGAGCGACCTCGGTGCCCTTGGCCGCGACGACCCCGTACCCGTGGGTGTAACGGAAGTGGTCATTGATCCAGTTGTTCTTCGGGATGCCCGCGAGGTTGAGCTCACGCAGCCCGATGACCGTGTCCTGGCCCTTGTACCGGTCGACCGCCAGCGTGGCCGGGAAACCGTAGTAGCCCTTGTTCTGCTGCAGCTGCTGGAACGCCGGGGAGACGATGTTCGGGTCGAGGAGGCGGATGCTGGCCGTGGTGTTGGCCTCCTGGCGGAGCACCTTCTTGTCCGCCTTGGGGTCCGGCAGGCCGGCGTAGTCCGTGACGGACGCGCCGGCGACCCCGTAGGCGTCGCGCGTCGCCTTGATGTTCTTCTCGACGTACGGAGATTCCTTGGCCTGCTCGTTCGGCTGGACCTGGAACTTCTGCACGATCGCCGGATACAGCCCGCCGATCAGGATCGCCGAGAGCACCATCAGGCCGAAGCCGATGACCGGCAGCTGCCAGGTACGGCGCCACAGCGTCGCGAAGAAGAGCACCGCGCAGATCGCGGCGATGGCGACGAGGATCGTCTTGGCCGGCAGGTAGGCGTTGGCGTCGACGTAGCGCAGGCCGGTCCAGTTGTCCGCCGCCTTGAAGTCGCTGGACTTCACGGCGAGGCCGTACCGGTCGAGCCAGTACGCGACCGCCTTGAGCGTGACGAAGAGTCCGAGCAGCACCGACAGGTGGCCGGTCGCCGCCGCGGTGGCCCGCGCACCGGGGCTCGTGACGCGCAGGCCCCCGTAGAGGTAGTGCACGACGGCCGCGGCGATCACCGAGAGCACGACGGCGGCGAAGCCGAAGCCGAGCAGGAAGCGGTACCAGGGCAGGTCGAAGGTGTAGAAGGACACGTCCAGGTTGAACTGGGGGTCCTTCGTTCCGAAGGGCACCCCGTTCACGTACATCAGCCAGGTCTTCCACTGGCCGGCCGCCGAGGCGCCCGCGATGAGTCCGACGAGCGCGGAGACGCCCAGGAGCAGCCACATGCGGTAGGGCGCGACGCTCATCCGGTAGCGGTCGAGGCTCTGCTGCTCCATCGACATCGCGCTGAGCGGCGGGCGCAGCCGGTGGGCGAGCCAGATGTTCAGCCCGACGGCACCGGCCATGAGCAGGCCGAAGACGGCGAAGAGGCCGACCTTGGTCCACAGGGTGGTCGTGAAGACGGTGGAGTAATCGACGGAGCGGAACCAGAGCCAGTCCGTCCAGAAGCCGGCGAACATGATGAACGCCATGGCGAGGACGGCCAGGACGCCCAACGTCATCAGAAGAGTCCGGGCGCGCCGGGACGGGCGGCCGACTCTCATCCGTGGCCCGGAGGGGCCTCCGCCTCGGTCCGGCATCTGGAAAGCCAAGGTGCGCACCTCGAAAGTAGCTGTGTGGTAAGTGATGCTGAGATTTTTCAAAGCATGGGCCCCCGATCGTAGGGCCCACTCATGCAACTTACTGAGGCTTTAGTCAGTTCCCGGTATCCGCCGGAAAGGAGGCAGGATGTTGCCCATGTCCAACCTTCCGCCGTCCCCCGGCACCCCGATGGCCGCCACCCCGCTGACCCGCGCCGTCCTCGAGATCGACGAGTACGCCTCCACCCTCGGCTGGGACAAGCCCGCCCGGCTCTTCGCCCTGGTCGACACGGCCAGGCTGCGCAAGGAGGCGCCGGGAGTCGCCCGCCAGCTCGGCCTCGACCAGGACGACACGGGCAAGAACCAGCTCACCCCGATCGAGCAGGACGAGGTGCCGGCCGGCACCCCGCTCGACAAGTTCCTGGGCACCATCGCCTGGCCCCCGTCGATCCTGGGCTGCGCGCTGACGGTGGAGCGGCTGATGCTGCCGCCGTCGGCGGAGGCCTCGGTACCGGAGGGGCTGACCGACAAGCAGCTGGCCAAGTGGGTCGCCGCGCACCCGGACCGGCAGGAGGTCCGGCTGACCGTGGGCGTCCTGCGCGACGGATCGCGCGAGTCGGCCGTACGGCTGCGGGACAAGGACTCGGCGAACGACGTGCTGACCGGTGCGACCCTGGTGCCGGGGCTCGCCGAGGCGCTCGCCGCCACCTTCCTCGACTGACCCGGACGGCCCGGCCGGCCGAGTGCCCGGCCGGCCCGCGCGACCCGGCCGGCTCAGACCCGGCCGGGTGGCGCGGACACGGAGGCGGACACGGTCAGGGCTTGGTGCCGCACTGCGGCAGCCCGGCCGTGTCGCCCCTGCCGATCTTCTCCAGCGCCTTGACCGCGTCGTCGATGGCCGACACCTTCACCAGCGTCAGCCCGTCGGGCACGTGGGCGGCGGCGGAGGCGCAGTTCTCGGCGGGGGTCAGGAAGTACTCGGCGCCCGCCTGGCGGGCCCCGATGGTCTTCATCTGGATGCCGCCGATCGGACCGACCTTGCCCGCGTCGTCGATGGTGCCGGTTCCGGCGATGAACTTGCCGCCGGTCAGGTCCGCCGGGGTGAGCTTGTCGACGATGCCGAGCGAGAACATCAGGCCGGCGCTCGGGCCGCCGACGTCGGCGAGCTTGATGTCGATCGTGAACGGAAAGGTGTGGTCGGTGCCCGCCCGGATGCCGACGACGGCGTGGCCGTCGCCGTCCGCCTTGCCCGCGACGACCGTGACCTTGGTCGTGCCGGTGGGTTCGCGGTGGGCCTTCTCGGCCTCGGCGGCCTCCGCCGCGGGCACGATGGTGAACTCGACCGGCTCGCCGGGCTTGTGCTTGGTGACCAGCTTGGCCACGTCCTCGGGGGCGTTCACGGGGGCGCCGTCCACGGCCTTGATCACGTCACCGGCGTGCAGCGTGCCCTCGGAGGGACTGGCCTTGACCACGGAGGCGACGATCACGCGGGCCTCCACCGGGATGCCGAGCTGCTTGAGCGCGGCCACCTTGGCGCTCTCCTGCGACTGGCTGAACTCCTCGGCGTTCTCCTGCGTGGACTCCTGGTCCGTCTTGCCGTTCGGGTAGAGGTTCTCGTGCGGCACGACGATGTTGTCGCCGGCCGCCCAGCCGTACACCGCTTCCAGCAGGTTCATGTCGTAGTCCGCGCCCGTGACGCGGACCGTCGTCATGTTCAGATGCCCGCTCGTCGGGTACGTCTTGCGCCCCGAGATGTTCAGGACCGGCTCGCCGTGCGAGTCCCCGAGCGTGTTCACGGTCGGTCCCGGACTCATCTCGGAATACGGGACCTTCATGAACACCCCTGCGCAGAGCAGGGCGAAGAGCATCAGGGTGGAAGCGAGCATCGTCGCAGTGCGGCGTGGCATGGACCGACAGTACGGGACGCCCCTCGCGGGCGGCCTCCGGGGCCGGTCCGTACGGGTCCGGGCGCCCTCAGGCGGTGTCGGAGCCGGAATGTGCGTCCGCCGTGGCCCGGGACGGTTCGTCCTTGCCCATGGCTTCACGGAACCTCGCGTAGCCCGCGAGCTCGGATATGTCTCCCGCCGTGCGGTCGCGCGCTGCCCAGCTGCCCCATATCGCCGCTCCGACCGCGGCGAGCAGCGGAATCAGCAACCACGCCAGTGACGCCATGGGCGTGCCTCCCTACCCCGTAGTACATGTTGTTGGTGGCTTCAACGCTGGTGCCCGGGAGGGGGTTACGCAAATCGAGGGCGTGTTGCGCGTCCGAACGGGTGCGTCCGCCCTGCGCTCAGCAGGCGCCGACCCACTCCTCCGTGCCGTCGGAGAAGGTCTGGTGCTTCCAGATCGGGACCTCGTGCTTGAGGTCGTCGATCAGCATCCGGCAGGCCTCGAAGGCCTCGCCGCGGTGCGGGCAGGAGACGGCGACGACGACCGCGAGGTCGCCGACGGCCAGGTCGCCGACGCGGTGCACGGCGGCGAGGGCGCGGACCGGGTACTTCGCCACGACGCGCTCGGCGACGCGGCGCATCTCCGCCTCGGCCGAGGGGTGGCAGGAGTAGCCGAGCCGGTCGACGTCCGCACCGCTGTCGTGGTTGCGCACCGTGCCGACGAAGAGCGTCGTTCCGCCCGTCGCGTCGTCGCCGACGGCCTGGAAGACCTCGTCGATCGAGAGCGGGGTCTCACGGATCGCGAGCAGCCGGACGGGATCCGGAGCGGCCTGCTCGCCGGGGTGGTCGAAGTGCGGTGCCATGCGTCCATCGTGCCCTAGCCGCTGACCCGGCGGAATAGCCGTTTCCCCAGGGCCGCGGCGCCGCCCTTGGAGCCTCCTACGGAAACGGCCGGATCCGGCCCCGGGGGCGGGCGCGGCGCCTGGTCCCGGGCCGGTGCTCCGGCGCCGGCCCGGGCCGGCCGGTCAGATCCCCCGGCGTCGGCGGGCCGCGCGGATCGCGGCGGCGGCGCCCAGCAGGGCGACCGTCGCCCCCGCCGCGCCCGCGGCGGTGGCGTCCTTGCGCCCCAGCCGGCGCCCGGCGACCGTGTGCCGGCCCGCGACCTCCTGGAGGAGCTCCGCCAGCACCTCCTCATTGGTCCAGCGCGGCCGCCAACCGGCGGCGTGCAGCCCGCTGACGCTGACCACCCACGGGTGCATCGTGTACGCCAGGTCCCCGGCCGGGGAGGGGGTCAGGCCGATCCGGTGCAGCCGGGCCGCCGCGCCCAGGGCGACGGCCGACGGGAGCTCCATGCGGCGGATGCCGCTCAGCTCCTCGACCTCCTCCTGCTCGAGCCAGCCCTCGCAGCCGACCGCCAGCTCGCCCTCGACCTTCTCCAGCGCCGCGTACTCCAGCGCGCTGACCAGGTCCTCCACGTGGCAGAACTGCCAGGTGGGGCGGGATCCGGCGACGACGAGGAGCCGGGGCGACTCGAAGTAGCGGGTCAGCGCGGTGTCGGTGCCGCCGACCAGGACGGCCGGGCGGACCACGGTGACGTTCAGGCCGGGGTGCGCGCGCGGTGCCCGGCGGCCCAGCCGCTCGATCTCCAGCAGGTCGCCGACGCCGGTCGCCTCGGCGGTCGCCCGCAGCTCGGCGTCCTCCGAGAGCGGGATGTCGTTGTCGGGCAGGGCGCCGTAGACCATCGCCGAGGTGCAGAGGACGACCCGGTGCACCCCCGCCGCCGCGGCGGCGGTGAGCACGGTCTGGGTGCCGCGCACGTTGTACGCCGTGCGGGCCGCGGGATCCGTCTCCAGGTCCAGGTCCAGCGCCAGGTGCACCACCACGTCCGCGCCGCGCAGCTTCTCGGCGATCGCGGGGTCCCTGACGTCCAGGAGGTGCCACTGCGCGTCCGCGCAGTCCCCGCGCCGCTCGTCGATCGCGACGACCTGCTTGACCTCGTCGGACGCGGCCAGCCTGGTCACCAGGGCCGCGCCGACTCCCGACGCGGCGCCGGTCACGGCGATCACGGGACCTCGCCGCTGGGAGCCGGCCGGGTTACGCGGCTGGCGAACGCCGTGGGCGTCATCACCGTGCTCAGGGCGGTTTTCCGAGCTGTCCTTGTCCAAAGCGTGCGGATCCGGGGAACTCACCAGGCGTCTCCAGCGGTTGTCTTCAGTAGGGGCGCGCCGTGACGCGTACCCACCAGGTGATGTCCATCCTGCCGCAGCCCAGGAGTCGGGGGTGCACCGAGCCCGGAAGCGGGTCTGGTGTCTACGCTGGGTGAAGTTGTCGAACCGTTGCCCGCCGGCTCCCGCCGGCGGCCCTACGAGCCGAGGAAACCCGTGAGCGACACCCCATTCGGATTCGGCCTTCCGCCGGAGGAGCCGGACAACGGCGACGAGGGCAAGAAGAAGGGCAATGAGGGCGGTCAGAGCGGCCCGAATCCGTTCGGGTTCGGCGCGGGCCTGCCCGGGGGCCTGCCCGGAGGCGCCGGCGGCACGGGCGGAGCCGACAATCCGTTCGCCGCGATGTTCGGCTCGATGAACCCGAACGACCTGGGCGCCGCCTTCCAGCAGCTCGGCCAGATGCTGAGCTACGAGGGCGGGCCGGTCAACTGGGACATGGCCAAGGACATCGCCCGCCAGACCGTCGCCCAGGGCACTTCGGACGGAGTGAAGGACGCCAGCGTCGGCGTCGCCGAGAGGTCCGCGGTCCAGGAGGCCATGCGGCTCGCCGACCACTGGCTCGACGGCGTCACCTCGCTGCCGTCCGGCGCCGCGACGGCGGTCGCGTGGAGCCGTGCCGAGTGGGTCGAAGCCACCCTCCCGGTGTGGAAGGAGCTCGTGGACCCGGTCGCCGAGCGCGTCGGCGCGGCCATGGGCGGCGTCCTGCCCGAGGAGATGCAGGCCATGGCGGGCCCGCTGCTCGGCATGATGCGCTCCATGGGCGGAGCCATGTTCGGCCAGCAGATCGGCCAGGCCGTGGGCACGCTGGCGGGCGAGGTCGTCGGCTCGACCGACATCGGTCTGCCGCTGGGCCCCGCCGGCAAGGCCGCACTGCTGCCCCTGAACATCGAGGGCTTCGGCAAGGACCTGGGCGTCCCCCCGGACGAGGTCCGGCTCTACCTGGCGCTGCGCGAGGCCGCCCACGCGCGTCTCTTCGCGCACGTGCCGTGGCTGCGTTCGCACCTCTTCGGCGCGGTCGAGGGCTACGCGCGGGGCATCAAGGTCGACACCTCGAAGCTGGAGGAAGTGGTCGGCCAGCTCGACCCCTCGAACCCGGAGCAGCTGCAGGAAGCCCTCCAGGGCGGCATGTTCCAGCCGCAGGACACGCCGGAGCAGAAGGCCGCGCTGGCCCGCCTGGAGACGGCGCTCGCGCTGGTCGAGGGCTGGGTGGACGCGGTCGTGCACGAGGCGGCCTCTCCCCGGCTGACCTCGGCGGACGCCATGCGCGAGACCATGCGCCGCAGGCGCGCCTCCGGCGGCCCGGCGGAGCAGACCTTCGCGACGCTGATCGGGCTGGAGCTGCGGCCGCGCCGGCTGCGCGACGCCGCCCGGCTGTGGGCCTCGCTCACCGACGCGCGCGGCGTGGACGGGCGGGACGGACTGTGGGAGCACCCGGACATGCTGCCGACCGCCTCCGACCTGGACGACCCGGACGGCTTCGTGCACCACGAGCAGCCGGACTTCTCCGAGATCGACAAGATGCTCGGTGAGGCCGCCGCCCAGAAGCGTGATCAGGACGGCCGCGAGCAGGACGGCGACGACAAGAAGTGACTCTGTACGACGACGCGGTCCACACGCTGAAGGAATACGCCGCCGACGGGGACCAGGCCGCGCTGCGCGACGTCTATCTGGCGCATCTGGCCGCCCACCCGGACGGGGTCTACAAGCCCTGCGGCGCCGGGCACCTCACGGGCAGCGCGCTCGTGGTCGACCCCGCGCGGGGACGCGTACTGCTGACCCTGCACAAGAAGCTCGGCATGTGGCTCCAGATGGGCGGGCACTGCGAGCCCGGCGACACCACGCTCGCCGGGGCCGCGCTGCGCGAGGCCGTCGAGGAGTCGGGCATCGCGGACGGCCTGACGCTGCTGCCGGGCGGGCCCGTGCGCCTGGACCGGCATCCCATTCCGGCGCCGTGCAACTGGCACCTGGACGTGCAGTACGCGGCGCTGGCGCCCGCCGGGGCGCTCGAAGCGATCAGCGACGAGTCGCTGGACCTGCGCTGGTTCGCGTACGAGGAGGTGGCTGCGGTGGCCGACGCCTCCGTGGTGCGGCTGGTGGAGGCGGCCCGGGCGAGGCTCTGAGCCCCGGGACGGACGTGCGGCAGGGGCGGCTCCGCCGGTGCGGGGCCGCCCCTCCTGTGTCGCGTCACGCCGTCGCGGACGGCCGGGCCGGGTCAGTTCCAGGCGTTGTTCTGGTTCTGCGCGTGGGCGCCCTGCTGGCCCACGCCGAACTGCGCGGCGGCGCCCTGGCCGATCTGGGCGTTCTGCGGCGGGAGCACCTCGCTGGGCTGGACCAGCGCGAAGCCGGTGCCGAGGAAGCTGAGCTCCCAGCCCTCGCCGGTGTTGCCGCGCCGCCGCCACACGCCGGTGGAGTGCGTCTGGGCCTGCATCTGCACGCGCAGCGACGTGGACCAGGCGACGATGGCGTCCGCGTCGGCGTTGACGTACTTGTCGGGCGTGACCTGCATCATCAGCGGCTGCCCGGAGGTCATCAGCGCGACCTTGCCGCGGCCGGTGATGTTGAGCTGGTACTTGCCGGAGCCGGAGATGCCGTACTGGCTGTCCACCGCGATGACCTCGGTGTGCAGGGTCGAGTCGAGGGCCAGCACGTAGCTGCTGTCGACGGTGAGGCCCTCCTGGTCCACGTCCAGGACGTGGACGTACTGCGCCAGGTTGGCCAGGTAGACCGTCCCCTGGCCGGAGCAGCGCATCAGGTCGAGGCCCTCGCCGGTGCGGCGGCGGGCGCTCCGCTGGGTGGTGCTCTGGTACTCGCCGTCGAAGTCGATGATCCCCTGGTAGGCGACCATGGCGCCCTTGCGGGCGAGCACGTCGTCGGAGCCGCTCAGGGAGACCCGCAGCAGCTGCGGGTTCTGGACGGCGTACCGCTCCTGGGACTGCGCCTCGGCGTGGGCGAAAAGTGAGCTCTGCATGATGTGCCTTCTCCCCCTCAGCCCCGGGCCCGGAGCCGGTCGGTGCTGTCCTCGCTGGGCTGGACGACCACGATGCCCTGGCCGGAGAAGGCCATCTGGTAGGCCTCCCCGCTGCCCCGGCCGATCATCGACGAGGCCTTGAAACTGCGCTTCCCCTTGACCTTGAGGTTCGGGGACCAGGCGACGAGCGCGTCGGGGTCGACGTACGTCTCGTCGTCACCGCGGCCGCAGTCGACCACGATCGGGGTGCCCCGGGAGGTGATCGCGACCCAGCCGGTGCCGGAGACCGACACGTTGAACAGGCCCTGGCCCGCGAACTTGGCCATGCCCTTGACCCGCTCCACACCCCACTGGAGGTGGGCGTCGAAGGCGAGCAGGTTGGTGCCGTTGACGGAGAGGGAGTCGTTGTTGAGGTTGACGACGACGACGTCCGCGCCGTAGTCGGCGAGGTAGAGCAGGCCGTCTCCCGTGCACTTCATCAGCGGGGCGCCCTCGCCGGTGAGCCACTGCGAGGCCATCTGGCGGACGGCCGGCGGGTTGGGCTCGTACTGGACGAAGCCCTCGTAGGCGACCATCGACCCGGTGCGCGCGAAGAGGTCCTGGCCGCTCTGCATGGCGACCTTGAGCATGGCCCGGCCGTGGTTTTCCATGCGGGCCGTGACGGGGGTCGGGGCGTAGCCCGCGAGCTGCTGGTTCATAGCGTTCATGGCATTCATGTGGGGCTCCCTCAGACCTCGTACGGCTGGACGACGATGAAGTTGCCGGGAGCGCCGCGGAACTGGAGGTTCACGGTCTCCCCGCTGTGGCCGGGGTAGGCGTTGCGCCGGAGCCTGACCTGGCTGGAGATGATCACCTGGGCGGCGGAGGACCACGCGACGATGGCGTTGCTGTCCGCGAAGGTGGTCGGGGTGACCGGCAGGACGACGGGTACGCCGTGGGTCTTGACGATCACCGTGCCGGCGCCCTGGAACTGCATGGTGAACAGCGCGCCGCCCGGGATGCCGTGGCCCTCGATGCGGCGCACCTCGTGCTGGAGCGACTCGTCGAAGGCGAGGACGCTCTCGGCAGAGACGCAGATGCCGTCGCCCTGGAGCTCGATGGCGTGCAGGTGGGCGCCCTCCTCCGCGAGGAAGACCTGGCCGCGGCCGGTGCAGCGCATGAGCTGCATCTCCTGGCCGGTGGCGTTGCCGACGATGCGGCCGGCGAAGCCCGCGCCCTTGTAGCTGAAGTCGACCTTGCCCTGGTAGAGCACCATGCTGCCCTGGCGGGCGAGGACGGCCTGACCGCCCATCGACAGGTCGACGCGCATGAGCTGCTGGTTCTGCGGGGTCCAGCGGGCGCCCGTGGGGGCTTCCTTGTACGGCTGGAGGGCGGCGGCGAGTCCGGCGCCGGCGGCGGGCATCGCGTGCGCGGGCTGGCCGTAGGCGGGGGGCTGCTGGCCGTACGGGGGCGGCTGCCGGCCCGGGAACTGGCCCGGCGCCTGGGGAACCTGCCCGTACGAGGGCTGCGGCGGCTGCCCGTACGGTGCGGGGGCCGGGGCGGGCGGCGGGACCTGGGCGGCGTAGGGCTGGGCCTGGGGCTGCTGCGGCTGCCCGTACGGTGCGGGGGCCGGCGGGGCCAGGGGGGTGCCCATCGGCGCGGCCATGGTGGGGGCCGCGTGGACGGGCTGCTGGTACGGCGCGGGGGCCGGGACCTGGGCCGGAGCTCCGAAGGAGGGCGCCGGGGCGGCCGGGGGCGGTGTCTGCGCGGGGGCTCCGAAGGAGGGCGCCGGGGCGGCCGGGGGCGGTGTCTGCGCGGGGGCGCCGAACGCGGGCGCGGGCGCGGCGGCCTGCGGCGGCGGGGCGAAACCGGGCGCGGCGGCCGGAGCCGGGGCCTGCGGCTGCTCCTCCTCGGCGACCTCGCCGCCGAAGTTCTCGAGCAGCGCGGCGAGCCCGCCGTCGAAGCCCTGGCCGACGGCGGCGAAGCGCCACACGTCCTTGAGGTAGAAGTCGCCGATCATCAGCGCGCGCTCGGTGGTGAACTCCGAGCCCGTGAAGGCGTACCGGACGACCTCCTCGCCTCCCGCCACGACGCGGATGTAGCCCGGTCCGATCTGCGACATCTGGCCGGCGCCGTCGATCGACGCGGCGAAGGACAGCTTGTGGATGCCGGCCGGAATGCGGTCCAGGGTCACCCGGAAGGATTCCGAGTCGCCGGACTGCGCGCCGAGCTGCTGAATGGACTCTTCCGGCGACTTCGGCTGGTTGAAGAAGACGAAGTAGCGATCGTCCGAGAGCTGTTCGTTCGCGTCGAGGCCGAAGCAGCTGATGTCGATGGCGAGCCCGGGCCCGGCGATGTGGACACCCACGTAGAGGTCCGTGCCGGCCGTCAGATCGCTGATCTTGGCCTTGTGACCGCGTTGGAATTCCCTGGTCATACCTAAGACCGTCCCCCGTCCCGACTGTGAATGCGTGGCGCTCAGGCTAACGGCATCCTCGGACATCCGGCCAAGTCGGTACCGACCCGGTACATATCACGGGGTATGACATGGCGGGCAAGTGCGGACTATTCGTCGCGGGCGGCCGGGACTTTCGGGAGGCGCTCGGCGGCGACGACTCCTTCGAGGTATCCGCGGGCGCGCTCGGTGCGCGGGTACGCCTCCAGCAATTCCCAGAAGTCCGGCCCGTGGCCGGGCACGAGCAGGTGCGCCAGCTCGTGCAGCAGTACGTAGTCGACGACGTACTCGGGCATCCCCTGGAGGCGGTGGGAGAGCCGGATGCTGCCTTCGGCCGGGGTGCACGAACCCCAGCGGGTGTTCTGGTTGGTGACCCAGCGGACCGAGCGGGGGCGGGCACGGGCGCCGAAGTACTGCTCGGACAAGCGCTCCGCGCGCTCGGTGAGTTCCGCGTCCCCGAGGGGGCGCCTGCTCTCCTGGGCCGCCAGCTTGTCGAGCATGACGCCCACCCAGCGCTTCTCCTCCGCCTCGGACATCCGGGCAGGGATCAGGACGACCGTACGATCACCCTCGCGGTAGGCGGATACGGTCCTGCGGCGGCGCGCGCTCCGGCGGACTTCGACGGCGCGCGGTGGTGGATCGGCGGGCACGCCACGACGGTACCCGCTCGCCGCGGCGGAAGTCCCGCCCTACGGGGCTCGAACGCGAGCGATTCACGGCCGCCCCACAAGAACCTCGATTATCCAGCTCATATGCCCAATACCCCTTGCCTGTGGACAAATTCTCACGCGTCTACCGACCGCCGGGCAATCTTGCGGAAAGCACCGCACAAAAGGGCGGGCCGCGGGACGGGCGCACAGCCTGACGAGCGAGGGGGACCACGGTGTATCCGAAGGTGAAGACGGCGCTGGCGCGGGCGTGGCGGGATCTGCAGACGGTGCAGTTCGGGGTGACGCCCGCCCACGCGGTGGTGCTCGGCCCGGTAGACACGGCGACGGCCTCGCTCCTGGAGCTGATCGACGGGACCCGGGGGATGGAGCTGCTGCGCGCGCGGGGCAAGGTGATCGGCCTGCCGGACGGCCGGGTCGACGAGGTGGTGCGGCGGCTGGCCTCGGCCGGACTGCTCGACGACGCCACCGTCGGCGGCCCCCGGGTCCAGGCGGTGCGGTCACGGCCCCAGACCCTGGCGCGGCTCGGCCCGGACCTGGGATCGCTGTCCCTGGTCCACCCCGAGCCGGGCGGGGACGCGCGGGCCGTCGCCGCCCGCCGCGGGATACGGGTCCAGGTGCGCGGGAGCGGCCGGGTGGGCGGGGTGATCGCCTCGGTCCTGGCGGGAGCCGGCATCGGCCGGGTGGAGGTGCTCGACGGCGGGCGCGCGGAGCCGGCGGACGTGGCCCCCGGCGGGCTCGGACCCGGCGGCGTGGGCCGGCTGCGCGCCGAGGCCGCGCGGGCGGCGGTCCGTGCGGCGGCCCCGGGGCGCGGACCGCGGGCCGCGGAGAGCGGGGGAGCCGAGCCGGGGCTGGCCCTGGTGGTGGTCGCGCCCCGGGACGGTCTGCAGGCCTGGGCCCCGGATCCGCAGACCTCGGCCGACTGGATCGCCACCGGCACCCCCCACCTGTACGCGGGGGTACTGGAGGGCACCGGGCTGGTGGGTCCCCTGGTGCTGCCCGGGGCCACCGCGTGTGCGGGCTGCATGGAGCGCGACCGGGTGGACGGGGATCCGGCCTGGCCGCGGATGCTGGTCCAGTGGCGCGCGGTCCACCGCCGCCGCGCCGGCGGTGCCTGCGATCTGGGCCTCTCGACGGCGGTGGCCGGCCTGGCCGCGGCCCACGCCCTGTCCTTCCTCGACGGCGGACTCCCCGCCTCCACCGCCACCCGCTGGGAGGCCGCTCTTCCCGCTCTCCACTGGCACCCCACCGCGGTCCTGCCGCACCCCGAGTGCCCGTGTGGCGCGGGCGGAGACGGTGAGTCCGCCGCGGTGCCGCCGGCAAGGGGATCGGGCTCCGGGACCCGGAGCGGGCCATGACAGGATTGCCGTGGCCGAGGCGCCGTCCGAGAGCTCGTCGGGGGCTCCCCCGAACCGCCGCTTGCGGCTCAGCTGTCTGGGAATTGGAGGGGCGCATGTCTGATCTTCCCCGGAAGGCGGTCACCCGTACCGTCAAGCTGGCCGCGCTGCCGCTCGGCATGGCGGGCCGGGCCACGTGGGGGCTCGGCAAGCGGATCGGCGGCAAGTCCGCGGAGATCGTGGCGCGCGAGCTCCAGCAGCGCACCGCCGAGCACCTGTTCCGCGTCCTGGGAGAGCTGAAGGGCGGCGCCATGAAGTTCGGGCAGGCGCTCTCGGTCTTCGAGTCGGCCCTGCCCGAGGAGGTCGCCGGACCCTACCGGGCGGCGCTGACGAAGCTTCAGGAAGCCGCGCCGCCCCTGCCCACGGCGACCGTGCACCAGGTGCTGACGGAGCGGCTCGGTCCGGACTGGCGGGACCTGTTCGAGGAGTTCGAGGACAAGCCGGCCGCGGCCGCCTCGATCGGGCAGGTGCACCGGGCGGTGTGGCACGACGGCCGCCAGGTGGCGGTGAAGGTCCAGTACCCCGGAGCCGGCGAGGCGTTGCTGTCGGACCTCAAGCAGCTGGGCCGGTTCGCCGGGCTGTTGGGGCCGCTGATCCCGGGCATGGAGATCAAACCGTTGATCAAGGAGTTGCGCGACCGGGTCGCGGAGGAGCTGGACTACGAGCTGGAGGCCGAGGCGCAGCGGACGCACGCCGACGCCTTCGCGGGCGACGAGGACGTGGTCGTGCCCGACGTCGTCCACCAGGGCGACCAGGTGCTGGTGACCGAGTGGATGGAAGGGACGCCGCTGTCGGAGGTGATCGCCGACGGCACGGAGGAGGAGCGCGACCGCGCCGGACAGCTGCTGGCCCGGTTCCTGTTCTCCGGTCCCGCCCGTACCGGGCTGCTCCACGCGGATCCCCATCCGGGCAACTTCCGCCTGATATGCGGGGCGGGCGGCCGGATGCGGCTGGGCGTGCTGGACTTCGGGACGGTCGACCGGCTGCCCGGGGGCTGGCCCAAGCCCATGGGCAGGTCGCTGCGGATGACCCTCGACGGTGACGCCGAGGGGGTCTACGGGCACCTGCGCGCCGAGGGCTTCGTCAGGGACTCCATAGAGCTGGATCCCGATGCGGTGCTCGACTACCTGATGCCCATCATCGAGCCCGCCGAGGCCGAGGAGTTCACCTTCACCCGGCCGTGGCTGCGCGGCCAGGCGGCGCGGATCGCCGATCCCCGCTCCCCCGCGCACCAGTTGGGGCGCCAGATCAACCTGCCGCCCTCGTACCTGCTGATCCACCGGGTGACGCTGAGCACGATCGGCGTCCTGTGCCAGCTCGGCGCGACGGTCCGGCTCCGCGACGAACTGGAGTCCTGGCTGCCGGGGTTCCTGCCGGACGAGGACTGACGGCGGGCGCTGCTCGGCGACCGGGCCGGAGCCGCCCGGTCCCGGCGCGGGTCACCACCAGGCGGAGTCGAGGCGGCCTTCGATGGCGCGGAGATTGGCCCGCGCGCAGTCGACGCAGAAGTACTGCCTGGTCCCGTTCTCCACGGAGCAGGTCCAGGTGGGCGGGGCGCCGGCCGGGGACTGGGCGCCGCAGCGCGCGCAGACGACGGGCGGCACCTCGGGTCCCGGCGGGGCCGGGTGGGAAGTCGGCTGGTCCACCTCCAGACGATATCCCCGCGAGGCGTGGACGGCGCTTCGCAACGCACCGGGGGGACCGGTCCGTTCGGACCGGTCCCCCGGGCGTCTGCGGCCGGAGTCGGTGCTCCGGGCCGTGTCGGTGCTCTTAGTGCATGACGGCCATGGCCAGCGCGCGGCGGGCGCGCAGCGAGACGCGCTCGGCTCGCCGCTGCATGCGGCGGGCGGCGACCACGCGCAGGGCGCGACGTTCGACGTCGACCTCACGCATACGGTCGGCCATATGGGCACGAGCCAGGGCTTCTGGGATGAGTTGCATTTCGCGGGTCCTGTTCTGACGCGAGGTGATCGCGCCGGCGGTGATGAAGTCTGCGGTGGCGGAGCCGTGCGGCTGCTCGCTGGTGGTGGCGTGCGGGGACATGAGGGCCTGCTTCAGGGGGTCACGCGTGACGGGGCGGTCGATGGTTCCGTTGGCGGTCATGCCGCGACAACCGGGTTCTTGCGCGGACGGCCACGGGGGCGCTTGCGCGCTACCACGACGCCCTGGACGAAGAGCTCGCCACCCCAGACACCCCAGGGCTCGCGGCGCTCGAGCGCACCGGCGAGGCAGGCCTCGACCAGCGGGCAGGTGCCGCAGAGGGACTTCGCGTACTCGACGTCCGCCGGGGACTCGGCGAAGAAGACCTCGGGGTCGTAGGTACGGCAGGCAACGGGTACGCCGAGGTTCTCGATGGCGTCATCGAGCGCGGTCAGCGCGGTGAGGGGAGTCAAGGTGGAGTCCTCCGGGACTGCGGGCGGGGAGAGGGTCTGGGTCTGGGATACCGACGGGGCGTGCGCTTCGAGTTGCACGGTGGTTTCTTCCTCGTCTTTGTCGTCTAGTCGTTCCGGCCGGTCGGCCGGGGGCGGCTGGGTCACCTCGTCACACCGACTGGACTTGCCAGTCCCGAGGCCCCTTCGCTCCGTCGTCCCTGTACGGGGACAAACAGAAGGGCCGCGGATCCCGGGTGGGGTTCCGCGGCCCTGAAGGCGCCGGCCTGATCATGCGATCAGGCTGGATCACTCCAGGGTTCGAGCCCGCGGAAGGCCCACTTCAGGTGGTGCTGCTGCTTCGTCTGCTTCGTCTGGCGCTTGATACCGACACTGGCGGCACCGGCTGCGGCCGCGAATCCATAGGCGCCATGCGCCTGGGCTTCTGCTGCCATTACTGCCACCGGTGCCTTGGCCGGTCGCTCATTGCGCTCGCTGACCAGCAGCGCGACGGGCGCGATGGCGGCCAGGACAGGGCTGTCGGCGCACATGGCGGACAGACCGGTACCCGTGAGCGGAAGGAGCGTGGAGGAACCGAGCGTGCAGGAAGCGGCGACCGAGCGATCGGTCATCTTGGTGGTGGTGATGAAGCTGGTCACTGATCTCGCCTCCTCTCGGCGTCTCGGGGACTTCGGCCCGGAGGCCTGGTCCCATGCGTATTCGGATAAGTACAGCACGGATCCGGGGCTTCGGAGAAGCCCACCGTTTCCGTTGCTAAGAACCTATGGGGCTTCGCTGGGCATGTGCAAACTATTTTTCCGACGAGTTTCTACGCGTCGTCAGGATCTGCCGTCCCCGGGTCCTCACCTGCGCAGATGGCCAGCACGTCGGCTCCGTACCGCTCGAGCTTGCGGCCGCCCACTCCGGAGATCATCGAGAGCGTTCCCTCCTCCGAGGGCGCGGCCTCCGCGATGGCCATCAGCGTCTTGTCGGTGAAGACGCAGTAGGCGGGCATGCCCTGCTCCTTCGCCTGGACGGCGCGCCAGTCGCGCAGCCGCTCGTAGAGCCCTTCGTCCATGTCCGACGGGCAGTCCTCGCAGCGCATCAGCTTGAGCTCGCCGGCCTCGGTCAGGGTCTTGCCGCAGACCCGGCACAGGGACGGGCCGCGGCGGCCGCGTTTGCGGGCCGCCCGTTCCCCCGCGCCGCCCACGGCGCTCCCCGGGGCCGCGGAGCCCGGCCGCAGGCCGTTCAGGAAGCGGCTGGGCCGTCGGGAGCCCCGGCCGCCCGGAGCGCGGGAGAGCGCCCAGGAGAGCGTCAGGTGGTGCCGGGCCCGGGTGACGCCGACGTAGAGCAGCCGGCGCTCCTCCTCGACCTGCTCGTCGGTCTTGGCGTAGGTGATCGGCATCATGCCGTCGGTCAGGCCGACGAGGAACACCGCGTCCCACTCCAGGCCCTTCGCCGCGTGCAGCGAGGCGAGGGTGACGCCCTGCACGGTCGGGGCGTGCTGGGCGGCCTTGCGCTCCTCCAGCTCGATCGTCAGGTCGGCCAGGGTGGCGCCCGGCCGGGCGCGGGCGAAGTCCTCGGCGAGCCGGACCAGCGCGGCCAGCGATTCCCACTGGTCACGGACGGCCCCGGAGCCGACGGGCGGCTCGGAGGTCCAGCCGGTGGAGCTGAGGACGGCCCGGACCTGGGAGCCGAGCTCGACGACGTCGTCGAGCAGCGGGTCGTTGCCGCCGGAGCGGGCGGCCCCGCGCAGCGCCATGATCGCCTTCTGCACCTCGGTGCGCTCGAAGAAGCGCTCGGCCCCGCGCAGCTGGTACGGGACTCCCGCGTCGGCGAGGGCCTGCTCGTAGACCTCGGACTGGGCGTTGATGCGGAACAGGACGGCGATCTCGCCCGCCGGGACGCCCGCCGCGATCAGGTCCCGGATCCGGCGGGCGACTCCCTCGGCCTCGGCGGGCTCGTCCGGGTACTCCGCGTAGACCGGGTCGGGGCCGGTCTCGCGCTGGGAGACCAGCTCGAGGCGGTGCTCGGCGGCGCGGCCCCTGGCCTGGTTCAGCAGGCCGTTGGCGAGGTGGACCACCTGGGGGGTGGAGCGGTAGTCGCGGACCAGCTTGACCAGGGTGGCCTGCGGGTACTTGGTGCGGAAGTTCAGCAGGTGGTCGGGGGTGGCACCGGTGAAGGAGTAGATCGTCTGGCTGGCGTCGCCGACCACGCAGAGGCTGTCGCGTTCGCCGAGCCAGAGGTCCAGGAGCCGCTGCTGGAGCGGGCTGACGTCCTGGTACTCGTCGACGACGAAGTGCTGGTACTGGCTGCGGATCTGCTCGGCGATGTCGTGGCGGTCCTGGAGGATGCCGACGGTGAGGAGCAGCACGTCCTCGAAGTCGATCATGCCGCGGTCGCGCTTGAGCTGCTCGTACGTCCCGTAGATCTGGGCGATCTCCGCCAGGTCGCGGGGGGCTTCGCGGCCGGCCTTGACGGCGGCCGCGGGATAGTCGGCGGGGACGGTCTGGGTGACCTTCGCCCACTCGATCTCGCCGGTCACGTCACGCAGCTCGCCCCGGTCCAGGCGGATGCGGCAGCGCGCGCCGGCCTCGGCCACGAACTGGATCTTGCGCTCCAGCAGCCTGGGCACGTCGCCCCCGACCGCCCTGGGCCAGAAGTACTGGAGCTGGCGCAGCGCGGCGGAGTGGAAGGTGCGCGCCTGCACCCCGCCGGCGCCCAGCTGGCGCAGTCGGCCGCGCATCTCGCCCGCGGCGCGGTTGGTGAAGGTGACGGCCAGCACGCTCGCCGGCATCAGCTGGCCGGACCGGACTCCGTAGGCGATGCGGTGGGTGATCGCCCGGGTCTTGCCCGTACCGGCGCCCGCCAGCACGCACACCGGCCCGCGCAGGGTCGTCGCCACCTCGCGCTGCTCCGGGTCCAGGCCCAGGAGCACCGCGTCGGCCGTGTCGGCCGTGTCGGCGACGGCCGTGAAGGATGAGGAGTGCGTTGCTGCTGTCACCCCGCCATGCTGCCAGGTCTCGCGGGGCGGACGGGAAACTTGTCCACAGGCTGCCCCTGTCCGTCGTACTTGTCACACCGCCCGGGCGGGAATGGCCGCGCGGTCCGTTACGTTCGAGTACTCGGACCACCGAGCCATCACGAAGGAGCGCGCAGCATGCAGGACACCGGCACCGTCACGATGTACAGCACGACCTGGTGCGGCTACTGCCGCCGGCTGAAGAGCCAGCTGGACCGCGAGGGCATCGCGTACAACGAGATCAACATCGAGCTCGACCCGGCGTCCGCGGCGTTCGTGGAGAAGGCCAACGGCGGCAACCAGACGGTTCCCACCGTCCTCGTGACGTCCGCCGCCGGCAGCGAGTCGGTCATGACGAACCCGAGCCTGGCCCAGGTGAAGCAGGCCCTCGCCGTCTGACACGCACCCGCGCGCGGAACGACCCCCGCCCCGGCGGGGGTCTTCCGCGTTCCCGGGAGTTCCTACTGCGCCGTCGGGCGCGGCAGGGGCTTGCCGTACCAGAGCTCGACCAGACGGGCCGCGATGGAGATGCCGGACGGCGGGAGGACCTCGCCCGCCTCGATCGCCTCGCGCAGATCGTCGCGCGAGAACCAGCGGGCCTCCTGGATCTCCTCCCCGTCGACCGTGATGTCGGAGGTCACGGCGCGCGCCGTGAAGCCCAGCATCAGGCTGTACGGGAACGGCCAGGGCTGGCTGGCGACGTAGTCGACCTCGCCGACCTTGATGCCCGCCTCCTCCCACACCTCGCGGATCACGGACTGCTCGATCGACTCGCCCGGCTCCACGAACCCGGCGAGGGTGGAGAAACGGCCCTCCGGCCAGTGCACCTGGCGGCCCAGCAGCGCGCGGTCCTGGTCGTCGGTGACCAGCATGATCACGGCCGGGTCGGTGCGCGGGTAGTGCTCGGCGCCGCAGCCGGGGCAGCGGCGGATGTGCCCGGCGGCCGCGACCACCGTGCGCTCGCCGCAGCGGGAGCAGAAGCGGTGCATGCGCTGCCAGTTCTCCAGCGCCACCGCGTGCACCATCAGCCCGGCGTCGCGCGCGGACAGCAGCATGCCGGCCTCGCGCAGGCCGGCCGGGCGGGCCGACTGGTCCATGCGGCCGGGCAGCGAGTCCTTCTGCAGCGCGAAGTACCGTACGCCGTCCTCGTCGGTGCCCAGGAAGTACCGGTGGGTCTCGGTGACCGGGGCCTCGAAGGCCGGGGTCATGACGATGGCGGTGGCGCCGTCGGGGGTGTCGTCGATCAGGACCTGGCCGCCGGAGACGACGAAGACGCGGGTCGTGGGGTGGCTCCAGGCGGCGGCGAGCCACGCCTCGTCGAGGCGGTGGTGGGCCGCGCGGTCGATTCCGCTGGGCGCGGCGAGCGAGATCGGGCGTTCGGGCTCGGTACGGGTGCTCACAGGTACTTCCAACTCCCCCGGTGGTGGGACACGGGCAGGCTCAGCAGGACGGGTGCGCGGTGGACGCGGCGGGCTCGGGCGGCGGCTCGGACGGTTCAGGCGGCTCAGGGCGGCTCAGGCGGCTCCGGCCGGCTTCCAGTGGGCGGCCAGGTCGGCCCAGAGGTAGGCCGTCGTCTCGACGCCCTTCAGGAGCAGGTCGAGCTCGACCTTCTCGTTCGGCGAGTGCCAGCCGTCGGAGGGCACGGAGATGCCGAGGAACAGGACGGGCGCGTCCAGCCCGTCCTGGAGGTCGGCCGCAGGCCCCGAGCCGCCCTCGCGGGTGAAGCGGACCTTCTGCCCGAAGGCCCGCCCCATGGCCCGCACGACCGACTGCAGCGCGGGGTGGTCCAGCGGGGTCAGGCACGGCCGGGTGGGGGCGCCGAAGGTGATCGCGTGCCGGATCCCGGCCGGGATCCGCTCCGCGACCCAGGTCCTGACGGCCGCCTCGACCTCGTACGGGTCCTGCCCGGAGACCAGGCGGAACGAGAGCTTCAGGTGCGCGGAGGCGGGCACGATGGTCTTGCCGCCGGGGCCCTGGTAGCCGCCGCCGATGCCGTTGACCTCGGCGGTCGGGCGGGCCCAGACCCGCTCCAGCGTGGAGTAGCCGGCCTCGCCCGAGGCCGCGTGCGACTTGGCCGTGCGCAGCCATTCGCTCTCGTCGAACGGCAGCTCGGCGATCAGCGCGCGCTCCGCGTCCGTGAGCTCGGCGATGCCGTCGTAGAAGCCGGGGATCGTGACCCGCTCGCGGTCGTCGTGCAGGGCCGCGACGAGGCGGGCGGCGACGGTCGCCGGATTCGGCACGGCCCCGCCGAAGGCGCCCGAGTGGATGTCCTGGTCGGGACCGTGCAGATCGATCTCGCAGTCGGCCACGCCGCGCATGCCCGTGCAGACGGTGGGGGTGGTCTCGGACCACATGCCGGTGTCGGAGACGATCACGACGTCGGCGGCGAGGCGCCGGGCCTCGCGCTCGACCAGCGCGCGGAAGTGCGGCGAACCGGACTCCTCCTCGCCCTCGATGATCAGCTTGAGGTGCACGGCGGGGGCGGACGCGCCGGTCGCGGCGAGGTGGGCGCGGACGCCGAGGGTGTGGAAGAACACCTGCCCCTTGTCGTCGGCGGCGCCGCGCGCGTACATCCGGCCGTCCTTGACCACCGGCTCGAACGGGTCCGTGTGCCAGCCGTCGGCGAGGGCGGCGGGCTGCACGTCGTGGTGCCCGTAGACGAGCACGGTGGGGGCGGCCGGGTCCTCGCTCGGCCATTCGGCGAAGACGGCGGGCGCGCCGTCCGTCCGCCACACCTCGGCGACCGGGAAACCGGTCTCCTTCAGCTTCGCCGCCAGCCAGTCGGCGCTGCGCCGCACGTCGTCGGCGTGCTCGGGCTGGGCCGAGACGGACGGGATGCGCAGCCACTCGGCGAGGTCGTCGAGGAAGGCCGCGCGGTGGGCGCCGATGTACGTGCGGACGACGCTGTCCGCCGGGGTGTCGCTCATGGCCACGAGCCTAACCTTCCCTTCGGCGGTCACTTCGCGTGTCCGTTTTGCCTTGGAGGATCTGCTCAAGGCGGGCGCGGTCGGGGAGGTCCCGCGGCCGGATGACGCGGCCGCTGCGGACGTGGAGGAAGGCGGCGCTGACGTCGGCGAGGGGGGTGCCGGTGGCTTCCGCCCAGGCCAGGCGGTAGACGGCGAGCTGGAGGGGGTCGGCCTCGGTGGTCCGGCCGGTCTTCCAGTCGACGATCTCGAACGTGCCGGTTTCGGGGTCGCGGTAGACGGCGTCGATCCGGCCGCGGATCACGCGGCCGGCGAGGGTCAGCTGGACCGGCGCCTCCATGCGGTACGGGGTGCGGTCGGCGTACTCGCTGCGCTCGAAGGCCGCCTTGAGGGAGTCGAGGTCGGCCTCGTCGGCGATGTCCTGGTCGGAGCCGGGTCCGGAGCCGCCGGCCGCGCCGGTGTCGAAGCCGGGGAGGTCGGCGACGGGGTCGAGGACGTCGAGGTGGGGCAGCGGGAGCTCGTCGAACCGGGACTCGACCCAGGCGTGGAACCGGGTGCCCAGGCGCGCCGCCGGCTGCGGGGGCTTGGGCATGGGGCGGGCGAGGTCGCGTACGAAGCCCTGTTCGTCGGCGGCGAGGCGGAGCAGCTGGCTCGCGGAGAGCGCGGAGGGGAGCTCGACGTCGCGGACGGCCGCCCGGGCACGGCGGAGCTCGCCCTCCAGGGCATCGAGGTCCCGGTCCCAGGAGGCGACGGCCCGCGCGTCCTCGGGGGCGAGGCCGGCCGGGGCGGGGCCGGGGCGGGTGGGGCCGTGCTCCTGCGGACCCCAGCCCTCGGCTTCCGGCCAGAGGTCTTCGGCGGGGCCGGGCACGGCGGGGCGGCGCGCGGCTGCGGCCCGGCCCCCGGGCTCGGGCGCGGACTCGGGCCATGGCCCGGACTCGGGCTGGGACTCGGGCTCGGGCTGGGACTCGGGCTCAGGCTGGGACTCGGGCTCGGGCGGGTCCGGGTGCGGCCAGTCCGGGTCCTCCGGGGGTTCCTCGTCGTACGAGGGTTCCTCGCAGTCAGGGGGCCAGAGGTGGGCGTCGGGCTCCGGGGACGGCTCCGGGGGCGCCTCCGGGGACGCGGTGCGGGCGGCCCGGGAGAGGTGGGACTCGACCAGGGCGGCCGCGTGGCGGCGCAGCGCGAGGGAGTCCGGGTCCAGCGGGAGGGGCCAGGAGTGGTCCGGGGTGGAGTCCGTCGCCAGGGCCGGGTTCTCGGCGTCCGGCGCCGGCGTGTCGGCCCAGGCCTCGATCTCGCCGTTGCCGGACGCGCAGTGGTCGTGGAGGGCCGACAGGAAGGCGGACGGGCCCCGGGGCTTCTTCTGGGTCGGGCCCCACCAGTGGCCCGACGCGAGGAGGAGGGACCGGGGGCGGGTGAAGGTGACGTACCCCAGGCGCAGTTCCTCGACCGCCTTGTGGTGCTTGAGGGCGGACTTGAAGGAGCGCAGGCCCTGCGAGGTCCATTCCGGGGCCGCCGGGAGGGTGGCCGCGTCGCCGCGCAGGGCGTACGGGAGGACCTTCGCGTACGAGGTCCAGGCCTCGGGAGCCTTCTCCTTCGGGAACGAACCCGCGCACAGGTCGGGGACGACCACCACGTCCCACTCCAGGCCCTTGGACTTGTGGGCGGTGAGGACCTTGACGGTGTTCTCCCCGCCGGGCAGCGCGTGGTCCAGGCCCTTCTCGTACTGGGCGGCCGTGCGCAGGAAGGACAGGAAGGCGAGGAGGGAGGCCTCGCCGTCCAGGGAGGCGAAGCCGGCCGCCACGTCCATGAAGCTCGACAGGGTTTCCCGGCGACGGGCCGCCAGCGCGTGCGGGGAGGCGGCCAGTTCCACATCGAGGCCGGTCGTCGACAGCACCCGGTGCAGTACGTCCATCAGCGGGTCCGCGAGCGAACGCCGCAGGTCCCGCAGTTCCTGGGCGAGGTGCGCGAAGCGGACCCGGGCGGCGGCCGAGAAGGGCAGGTCGTCCGGACCGGAGCCGGAGCCCGGGCCGGACCTGGATCCGGGGCCGGAGCCCGAGCCCGAGCCGTCCAGGAACGTCTCGAGCGCGTCGGCCAGCGAGACGACCTCCGCCGGGTCCACGCCCTCCACGGCGGCCGCGAGACGGTCCTCGTCGCCGGAACCGGCACCGGACCCGGACGGCGTGCGGGCGATCAGCGTGCGCGCCCGGCGGCCCAGCAGCGCCAGGTCCCGTCCTCCGATGCGCCAGCGCGGCCCGATGAGGAGCCGGACCAGGGAGGCGTTGGCCCCCGGGTCCTGGAGGACCTCGCAGACCGCGACGAGGTCGGCGACCTCGGGGAGGTGCAGGAGCCCGGACAGCCCGACCACCTCGACGGGGACGTCCCGCTCGACGAGGACCGCCTGGATCCGCGCGAAGTCCCCGGCCGAGCGGCACAGTACGGCGATCTCGCGCGGCTCCGTGCCCGTGCGGACCAGGTGGGCGACCGAGTCCCCGAGCCAGTCGAGCTCTTGCGCGTGGGTCTCCAGCAGTGCGCAGCGGACCGAGCCGGCCCGTTCCTCGCCCGGAGCGGGACGCAGGGCCTCGACGCCCTCGTGCATCGAGCGGAGCGGGGCGGCGAGCTCGTTGGCCAGGTCGAGGAGGCGGCCGCCGCTGCGCCGGTTCTCGCTGAGCGAGTACCGGGTGGCGGGGCTCCCGTCGGCGTACGGGAAGTGCTCGGGGAAGTCGTCGAGGTTGGCCACGGAGGCGCCGCGCCAGCCGTAGATCGCCTGGCAGGGGTCGCCGACCGCCGTCACCGCGTGCCCCGTGCCCGCGCCGAAGAGTCCGGACAGCAGCAGCCGCTGCGCGACCGAGGTGTCCTGGTACTCGTCCAGCAGCACCACCCGGAACTCCTCGCGCAGCAGCGCCCCCACCTCGGGCCGGGTGGTGGCCAGCTGCGCGGAGAGGGCTATCTGGTCGCCGAAGTCGAGGAGGTCGCGGGAGCGCTTGGCGGCGCGGTAGCGCTCGGTGAGCTCCAGCAGCTCGAGGCGGCCGCGGACGGCTTCGGGGACCTTGCGCAGGTCCTCGTTGCTCAGCTTGGCGCCGGCGAGGACGGAGAGGAGCTCCGTGTCGTACGCGCGCAGGCGCTCCGGCGGCACGAGGTGCTCGGAGAGCTCGCCGTCCAGCGCGAGCAGATCGCTGACCAGGTCGGGGACGGACTTGGTGAGGGACGGATACGGCCCGGGGGCCTCGCGCAGCACGCGTGCGGCGAGCTGGAAGCGGGTGGCGTCGGCGAGCAGCCGGGCGCTGGGCTCCAGGCCGATCCGCAGGCCGTGGTCCTTGAGGAGCTGTCCGGCGAACGCGTGGTACGTGGAGATGCGCGGCTCGCCGCCCGCCGCGCCGGCCTCGGCCGGGGAGGGGTCGGGGTCGGTGATCCCGGCCCGTGCGAGCGCCTTGCGGACGCGCTCGGCGAGTTCCCCCGCGGCCTTGTTGGTGAAGGTCAGACCGAGGACCTGCTCGGGCGCGACGGCGCCGGTGCCGACCAGCCAGACCACCCGGGCGGCCATGACGGTGGTCTTGCCGGACCCGGCGCCGGCCACGATGACCTGCGGGGCGGGCGGGGCGGTGACGCAGGCCATCTGTTCGGGCGTGAAGGGGATCCCGAGGAGCTCCTTGAGCTGCTCGGGGTCGGTCAGCACGGGAGATGCGGGCTGGACGGACGGGGCGGACGGACGCGCGGGCACGTAAAAAGGCTAGCCGCCCGCACCGACACTCCCCGCCGCGCCGGTTCACTCCACGCTCTGGCGGCCCTCCGGGCGGGCACTGCACGAGCTGCGGAAGGAGCAGTGGTCGCAGTGCTTGCCGACGGCGGGCGCGAAGCGCTCGTCGAGGACCCGGCCGGCGGCGGTGGCGAGCAGGTCGCCGACCCACTCGCCGGAGGCGCCGGCCTCCAGGGCCTGCTGCGCCTGGATCCTGGGGACGGTGTCCCCGCCGTCGCGCTGGGCGGCGCCCTGGCGCAGCTGGACGAGCTCCGCCCCGCCCGGCTCGGGGCGCAGGCCCTCGAAGACCTCGTCGACGGCGCCTTCGCGCACGGCGAGCTGGTACACGGCGAGCTGCGGGTGGCGGTCGACCTCCTTCGCCGTCGGCGCGGACTTGCCGGTCTTGAAGTCGACGACGTACGCACGCCCCTGCGGGTCCGTCTCGACCCGGTCCATGGAGCCGCGGACCCGGACGGCGTACTCGCCCGCTTCGATCGTGACGTCGAAGTCGTGCTCCGTGGCCACGGCCGCCCGTCCCCCGCGGTCGGTGTTGTGCCAGCGCAGGAAGCGTTCCAGGGCGGCGCGGGCGTTGTCCTTCTCCTGCCGGGACTTCCAGGGCGCGTCGAAGGCGAGCGCGTCCCAGACCGAGTCGAGGCGTTCCATCAGGACGGCCAGGTCGGCGGGGGTGCGCCCGGAGGCGACCTCGTCGGCGAGGACGTGCACGACGTTGCCGAAGCCCTGGGCGGCGGTGGAGGGGGCGTCGGCCTTGACCTCGCGGCCCAGGAACCACTGGAGGGAGCAGGTGTTGGCGAGCTGGTCCAGGGCGGAGCCGGACAGGGCGACGGGCCGGTCCCGGTCGCGGAGCGGGACGCTGCTGCGGGTGGGCTCGTACAGGCCCCACCAGCGCTGCGGGTGCGCGGCCGGGACCAGCGGGCGGTCCTCGTCGTCGGTGAGCACCGCGAGGCGGGCGAGCCGGCGGGCGGCGGCCTCGCGCAGGGCCTCGGAGGCCTCCGGGTCGACGGTGGTGGCGCGGAGCTCGGCGACGAGCGCGGGGACGGCGAGCGGGCGGCGGGGGCGGCCGGTGACGTCCTTGACGGGCACGCCGAGCTCGCCCAGGAAGCGGGACGGCTGGTCGCCGTCGTCCGCCGGTGCCTTGACGGCGGTGACGACGAGGCGCTCCCGGGAGCGGGTGGCGGCGACGTAGAAGAGGCGGCGTTCCTCGGCGAGGAGCGCGCCGGGGGTGAGGGGTTCGGCGAGGCCGTCGCGTCCGATCCGGTCGGCTTCGAGGAGGGAGCCGCGGCGGCGCAGGTCGGGCCAGAGCCCCTCCTGGACCCCGGCGACGACGACGAGCCCCCACTCCAGGCCCTTGGAGCGGTGCGCGGTCATGAGGCGGACGGCCTCGCGGCGGACGGCGCGGGTGGTGAGGGTGTCGCCAGCGATGTCCTCGGCCTCGAGCTGTTCGAGGAAGTTGAGCGCGCCGCGGCCGCCGGTACGTTCCTCCGCGCGGGCGGCGGTGTCGAAGAGCGCGCAGATCGCGTCGAGGTCACGGTCGGCGTTGCGGCCGGCGGGACCGCCGCGGCGGGCGCCGCGCTCGAGCCGCTGCGGCCAGGGGGTGCCGTCCCAGAGGGTCCACAGGACCTCTTCGGCGGTGCCGCCGCCGGCCAGGAGCTCGCGGGCCTTGCGCAGGAGCAGGCCGAGGCGCTGTGCGCCGCGGGCGTAGGCAGGGTCGTGCGCGACGAGCCGCTCGGGCTCCGCGAGGGCGCGGGCGAGCAGGACGTCGGACGGGGCGGGGGTCCTGATCCCGGCGGCCCGCTCCTCGTCGCGCAGCGCGCGGCCGAGGCGGCGCAGGTCGGCGGAGTCCATCCCGCCCAGCGGCGAGGCGAGCAGCACGAGCGCGGCCTCGACGCCGACCCACCCGGCGTCGTGGGCCTCCGCGGCGTCGGGAGCGGCCGCGGCGTCGGCGCTCGCGGAGTCAGCGGTCGCTGCCTCAGCCGTCGCGGCGTCAGCCTCGGCGTCAGGCGCGGTCTCGGGGGCGGGCTCGGGGGCGGGCTCCCGGGCGGGCTCCCGGGCGGGTACCCCTGCCTCGGGTGCCGGCTCGGCCGGGCCGGCCCCGGGAGCCGCGCCGGTGCCGGTTTCGGTGCCCTCCGGGCCTGCCTCGGCGGGGGGTCCCGCGGCGGAGGCGTCCGCCTCGGCGGGAAGGTCCTCGGAGGCGTCCGCCTCGGCGGGAAGGTCCTCGGAGGCGTCCGCCCTGGTGGGAAGGTCCGCGAGGGGGTCGTCCGGGCCGGCGAGGGCCAGGGTGCGCAGGGCCGTCAGGAGAGGGGCGACGGCGGGTTCGTGGCGCAGCGGGGTGTCCGTGCCGTCCGTCTCCGCCGGCACGCCCGCCGCGATCAGCGCACGGCGCATCTGCGGCAGGGTGCGGCCGCCCGCGCGGACCAGGACGGCCATGTCCTGCCACGGCACCCCGTCCTCGAGGTGGGCGCGGCGCAGGATGTCCGCGATGTTGTCGAGTTCGGCGCCGGCCGTCGGGTACGTGTACACCTCGACCCGGCCGCCCTCGCGGGTGGAGGTGAGCGCGCGGTGGGCCCGTACCGCCGCGGAGGGCAGGCGGGGCACCGGCATGCGGGAGGTCAGCTGCCGGGTGGCGGCCAGCAGCCCGGCGGAGGAGCGGCGGGAGACGGTCAGCGCGTGGACCCGCGCACCCGGGAAGGAGGTCTCGAAGTCGAGGATGTTGTTGATGTCCGCGCCGCGGAAGGCGTAGATCGACTGGTCGGGGTCGCCGAAGGCGGTCAGCCGGCCCGCGGGGCCGGCCAGCGCGCGCAGCAGGCGCAGCTGCGAGGCGTCCGTGTCCTGGTACTCGTCCACGTAGATCGCGTCGTACAGGGACGACAGGGCGGGCGTCCGTTCCGCCAGCAGCACCGCGCGGTGCAGGAGCTCGGCGTAGTCCAGGGTGCCCTGGAGGTCCAGGACGTCCAGGTACTCGGCGAGGAAGGCGGCCGCCGCCTTCCAGTCGGGCCGGCCGGTGCGGGACGCGAAGTCGGAGAGCTCGGCGGGGCCGAGCCCGAGCTCGCGCGCGCGGGCGAGGACGGCGCGGACCTCGTCCGCGAAGCCGCGCGTGGTCAGAGCGGCCCGCAGGTCGTCCGGCCAGCGGATGGACCGGATCCGCCGCTGCCCCTCCAGCAGGGTGCGGACCATGACGTCCTGCTCCGGGCCGGACAGCAGCCGCAGCGGGTCCGCGAACAGGTCGGTGTCCTGGTGGGAGCGGACCAGGCCGTAGCAGAAGGAGTGGAAGGTGGTGGCCTGCGGGGCGCGCGCCCCGCCGAGCCGCAGGGCGGTCCGGTCGCGCAGTTCCACCGCCGCCTTGCGGCTGAAGGTGAGGATCAGGATGCGTGCGGGATCGGCGCCGGCCTCGACGCGGGCCGCGACCGTCTCGACCAGCGTGGTCGTCTTCCCGGTGCCGGGTCCGGCCAGGACCAGCAGCGGTCCGCCGGTGTGCTCAACCACCGCGCGCTGCGCTGCGTCCAGCACCACGGGATCCACCCGCTGCGGCCCGGTACGCACGAGGCGGTACGCGTCCGGGGTCCGCGCACGCCGCCGCTCGGTGCGGTGGCCGTCGGAGGAAGAGGTGTTCACGTGGGGTGCCGGTCCTGGTGGGTCTGCCGTCGCAGCGGTCGCTGCCGTGATGGGGCCCGCAGCCGAAGCCAGAGCCGAAGGGGCAACGCTACGGCAACCCGTGCGGCTCGCGCAGTCTCCTCCGCGGCCGCCGTGGACGGCTCCGGGCCCGCCCCGGGTCGCCGGCCGGGGCCCGCGTCCCGGCTGCCATCCGGGCCCACGCGTCCCCCGTACGGGGCTTCGTACGCTCCTTCGACCGCCCGTCCGGGCCGCGCATGGCCGAAGCTGTCACATGTGACCTTCGTCCTGTCCGGCGTCCCCGTCCCAGCGCGCCCGCCGCATGTCCAGGCGCGGCTCGCCGTCGCCGGTCAGGCGCAGCGGGGTGGCCTCGGCGCGGTAGTTCTCGAGCGCACGCCGCTCGCTTCCGGGCAGGGGACGCCCGTCCGCCCGCACCACGCGCCACCAGGGCACGGCTCCGCCGTACAGCGCCATGACGCGGCCCACTTGGCGGGGTCCGCCCTCGCCGAGCCACTCCGCGACGTCCCCGTACGTCATCACCCGGCCGGGCGGAATCCGCTCGGCCGCTTCCAGCACCCGCTCCGCGTAGGCGGGCAGCTCTTCGCTCATCCGGCCCATGGTGCCGCACTCGAGCGGCACGGCCGCGGAAGGTCGTGTTCCGGACCGGCTCGCACCCTGCTGCCCCGGGCGGCGGCCGGTCCGTGCCACCATCTTCCGGGCGGTGACGCGTGATAGGTGATCAAGAAGAGATGGAAGTGACGGAAAAGGAGCAGGGTGTGAGCCCTCCGAACGGCGCGGCAGCGGACGAGGGTGCGCGCCCGGACGACGGCCCCGCACCAGGTCCTGCCCACGACCCCGACCCCGCGCCCGGCCCGGACCACGACCCGGCCGACGGCGCGGTCCACGAGCCGGCGCCCCGTCGCGCCCCCGGCCCCTTCCCCTCGCCCTCCAAGGTCTCCCCCTCCGATGCCGGGACCTCCGGCGGCACCGGCACGGGCACCGGACCAGTCCCAGGCACCGGCACCGGCACCGGTTGCGAGGACGCCGAGGCCCCGCACGGGCACACCCCGACGGCCGCCGACCAGGTCGAGGTCGACGAGCCGCTGCTGGCCGCCCGCGTCCACCGCCCCTCCGACCTCGTACGCCTCCTCGTCGGCGTCCTCGGCATCGCCGTCCTCCTCGCCGTCGCCGCCTTCGCCCACCAGACCACCGCCGGCCTGGAGCAGGACATCAGCAACGGCACCGGACAGGCGCCGGACGTGCTGATCAAGGTCGCCGGTCTGGTGTCGAGCATCGCCGTGCTCCTCGTACCGGTCGCCTTCGCCATCGAGCGGCTGATCAAACGCGACGGGCTGCGCATCGCCGACGGCGTGCTCGCCGCCGTCCTCGCGCACGGCGTCACCCTCGCCACCGACCTCTGGGTCTCGCAGGGGGCCTCCGAGACCATCCAGGACGCCCTCACCCGCCCCACCGGGGTCGGCGGGACCCTCACCGACCCGGTGCACGGCTACCTCGCGCCCGTGATCGCGTACATGACCGCCGTCGGGATGACCCGGCGGCCGCGCTGGCGGGTCGCGCTGTGGGTGGTCCTGCTGCTGGACGCCTTCGCGATGCTGGTCAGCGGCTACACCACGCCCTTCTCGATCATCCTGACCGTGCTGATCGGCTGGAGCGTCGCCTACGGAACCCTGTACTCGGTCGGCTCGCCGAACGTGCGGCCCACCGGACAGAACCTCCTCGCCGGACTGCGGCGGGTCGGCTTCCAGCCGGTCAGCGCCATGCGCGCCGAGGCCCCGGAGGGTCCCGACAGCACCGAGGTCAGCGACCGCGGCCGGCGCTACCACGTCACGCTGGAGGACGGCCCGGCGCTCGACGTCACCGTCGTGGACCGGGAGCAGCAGGCCCACGGCTTCTACTACCGGGTCTGGCGCCGCCTCACGCTGCGCGGCATCACCACCCGGCGCAGCCTCCAGTCGCTGCGCCAGGCCCTGGAGCAGGAGGCGCTCCTGGCCTACGCGGCCATCGCCGCCGGAGCCAACGCGCCCAGGCTGATCGCCACCTCCGAGCTCGGACCGGACGCCGTGATGCTCGTGTACGAGCACCTGGGGGGCCGGAGCCTGGACTCGCTGGCCGACGAGGAGATCACCGACGCCCTGAGCCGCAACGCGTGGCAGCAGGTGCGGGCCCTGCAGTCCCGGCGCATCGCGCACCGGAGGCTGACCGGCGACGCGCTCGTGGTGGATCGTTCCGGCACGATCACCCTGACCGATCTGCGCGGCGGCGAGATCGCGGCCGGGGACCTGGTCCTGCGGATGGACATCGCGCAGCTGCTGACCACGCTGGGCCTGCGGGTCGGCGCCGAGCGGTCGGTCGCCTCCGCGGTGTCGGTGCTCGGGCCGGACGCGGTGGCGGACTGCCTGCCGCTGCTCCAGCCGATCGCCCTGAGCCGCTCCACGCGGTCGACGCTGCGCAGGCTCGCGCGGGAGCGCGCGGACCGGCAGCGCGAGGCCGTACTGGAGTCCTCGCGAGCGGCGAAGGCGGCGCGCGAGGCGGATTCCGCGACGGCCGCGGGCTCGGTCGCCGCCTCGGCGGCGGCGGACAAGAAGGCGGAGAAGCGGGCGCTGGACGACGCCCTGGACGGGGCGCGCGAGGAGGACCTGCTGAGCCAGATCCGCCAGCAGGTGCTGCTGATCCGTCCGCAGGCGCCGGTGGAGCCGGCCCGGCTGGAGCGGATCCGGCCGCGGACGCTGGTCTCGTTCATCGCCGGCGCCTTCGGCGCGTACTTCCTGCTCACGCAGCTGGCGCACGTGGACTTCGGGACCATCGTGGGCGAGGCGCAGTGGGGCTGGGTCGGCGCGGCCCTCGCCTTCTCGGCGCTGACGTACTTCGCGGCGGCGATGAGCCTGCTGGGCTTCGTGCCGGAGCGGGTGTCGTTCCTGCGCACCGTGCTCGCGCAGGTGGCGGGGTCGTTCGTGAAGCTGGTCGCGCCCGCGGCGGTGGGCGGTGTCGCCCTGAACACCCGGTTCCTGCAGCGGGCCGGGGTCCGGCCGGGGCTCGCGGTGGCGAGCGTGGGCGCGTCCCAGCTGTTCGGGCTGGCCAGCCACGTCCTGCTGCTGCTGTCCTTCGGCTACCTGACGGGGACGGAGAAGACCCCGGAGATGACCCCGTCCCGGACGGTCATCGCGGGTCTGCTGACGGTGGCGGTACTGGTGCTGGTCGTGACGGCGGTGCCGTTCATGCGGAAGTTCGTGGTGACGCGGGTCCGGGCGCTGTTCGCCGGCGTCGTACCGCGCATGCTGGACGTGCTGCAGCGGCCGCAGAAGCTCGTCACCGGCATCGGCGGCATGCTGCTGCTGACCGGCTGCTTCGTGATGTGCCTGGACGCGTCGATCCGGGCGTTCGGGGGCGGCCAGGACATCAGCTACGCGAGCATCGCGGTGGTCTTCCTCGCGGGCAACGCGCTGGGGTCGGCCGCACCGACGCCGGGCGGCATGGGCGCGGTGGAGACGACCTTGACCCTGGGCCTGATCGCGGCGGGGCTGGACAAGGAGGTCGCGATCTCGGCGGTGCTCCTGTTCCGGCTCATGACCTTCTGGATCCCGGTGCTGCCGGGCTGGATCTCGTTCAACTTCCTGACCCGCAAAGAGGCCATCTGACGAGGACCCGGGGGTCGCAGGCCGGCAGGAGCGCGGCCGGCGGCCGGGCCGGGGCCGCGAGCATCGCCCGGGCCGCGTGCCGTATCAGCAGGACCTCCGGGTTCTGGCCGAAAGCACGAGGCGCTGACGCAACAGCTCCCCTATGTTTCATGAGGGACGATATCGACCACGGGCCGGCCAGGAGATGAGTCATGCGCACCATGCGTTCAGTGATCGTCATCGGTGGCGGGATCAGCGGCCTGGCCGCGGCATGGCAGTTGCGCGGCCGGGCCGACGTGACGGTCCTGGAGAGCAGTACCCGGGTCGGCGGGAAGCTCCGGACCGGCACCATCGCGGGCGTCACCGTCGACGAGGGCGCGGAGTCCCTCATGTCCCTGGGCCCTGAGGCCGTGGAACTGGCCGCCGCCGTCGGACTGGGCGACTCCCTCTGCGCCCCCGCGCAGGCACCCACCGTCATCTGGACCGACGGCGCGCTGCGCCCGCTGCCCCCCGGTCACGTGAGGGGCGTCCCGACCGATCCCTCCGCCCTGACCGGCACCGGACTCCTCTCCCTCGAGGGCGTCGCGCGCGTCGCCGCCGAGGAGACCCTCCCGGCCACGCCCCTGACCGAGGACTGCTCGGTCGGGGCGTACCTGGGGACCCGCATCGGCCAGGAGGCCGTGGCCGTACACGGCGTCGTCGGCGGCACCGGACGCTTCCCGGCGGCCGTCGCGGACGCCAGCGGGGCACGCATCCTCACCGGCACGACGGCCCGCTCGCTCCAGCGGGTGGCAGGCGACCGCTGGCGCGTCCGCGCGATGACCGGCGACGGCGTGCTCACGATGGAGGCCGACGCCGTGGTCCTCGCCCTGCCCGCTTTCGCGGCGGCCGAGCTGCTGCGCCCCCACTCGCCGATGGCCGAGGCCGGGCTCTCCTCGATCCCGCACGCCTCGACGGCCGTCATCACCCTGGCCTTCTCCCGCGCGCGGGCCCATTTCCTCCCCACGGGCAACGGTTTCCTGGTGCCGCCGGTCGACGGCCACACCCTGAAGGCCGCCTCCTTCCTCTCCAACAAGTGGTCCTGGCTCCACGACCGCGCCCCCGAGACCTTCGTGCTCCGGGCCTCCATCGGCCGCATCGGCGAGGACGAGCTCCTCAGCCGCCCCGACCGCCACCTGGTCCGCTCGGCCGTCGCCGAACTCCACCGCGCGGTCGGCCCGATGGGCGAACCCCTGGCCAGCCGCGTCACCCGCTGGGACCGCGGCCTGCCCCAGTACGGCGTCGGCCACCGCGAACGCGTCGCCCGCATCCGCGAGGCCGCGGACGAGCTCCCGCGCCTGGCCCTGTGCGGAGCGGCCTACGAGGGCGTCGGCGTGGGCGCCTGCGTCGCGACGGGCCTCGCCGCGGGCCGGCAGATCCTGTCGCAGCCGTAGCCCGGGCCCGGGCGCCCGCCTGACCCGGATGGGTCAGCGCGCGGGCGGCCCGGCCGGTCGGACCACACGATGGGGACATGCCGACCCACACCCTCCGGATCGCCGCTGCCGCCGCCGCTGCCGCCGCGCTGCTCGCCACCAGTGCCTGCTCCGACGGAGGGGGCGGCGGGAAGCGGGGCAAGGACGGCGCCGCCCAGGGGGCCGAAGACCTGAAGTGGGGGGACTGCGAGGCCCCCACCGCCGCCCAGGGCGGCGGGCAGGTACCCGGCAAGGACTGGCAGTGCGCCGTCCTCGAGGTGCCCCTCGACTACGCCGAACCCGAGGGCGAGACGATCGAGCTCGCCCTGATCCGGGCCAGGGCCCGGGACAAGAAGAACCGGCTCGGGTCCCTCGTCTTCAATTTCGGCGGCCCGGGCGGCTCGGGCATCGCCACCCTGCCCGGCGCGGCCGGCGAGTACGCGGCCCTGCGCGACCGGTACGACCTGGTCAGCTTCGACCCGCGGGGCGTCGGCCGCAGCGCGCCCGTCATCTGCGAGGACGACAAGCAGCTGGACGCGTACTACTCCGCCGACTCCACCCCCGCGACCCCGGAGGAGGAGAAGGTCTACCTCGACAACATCGAGAAGTACCAGAAGGCCTGCGAGGAGAACGCCGGCAAGGTGCTGCCCCACGTGGGCACGGAGAACGCCGCCCGCGACCTGGACCGGATCCGCCGGGCGCTCGGCGACGAGAAGCTGAACTACTTCGGCATCTCCTACGGAACCGAGCTCGGCGGGGTCTACGCCCACCTCTTCCCCAAGAACGTCGGCCGGGCCGTCTTCGACGCCGTCGTCGACCCGACCAAGGACTCCGAGCAGGGGGCGCTCGGCCAGGCCAAGGGCTTCCAGCTCGCGCTCGACAACTTCGCCCAGGACTGCCTGAACCGCGGCGACGCCTGCCGCCTCCAGGGCAGCACCGTCAAGGAGATCGAAGCGAACATCATCAAGCTCCAGAAGGAGCTGGCGGCCAAGCCCATCGCCGGCATCGGCGACCGCATGCTGACGGAGACGGCCGCGACCAACGGCATCGCCCAGTCGCTGTACTCCCAGGAGCTGTGGCCCCTGCTGGAGCAAGGGCTGGACGAGGCCGAGGGCGGCCAGGGCCAGTTGCTCCTCGCCCTGTCGGACTCGCTCAACGGACGTAACCAGCAGGGCCGTTACAGCAACATCGGCGCCGCGAACACGGCGATCAACTGCGCCGACTCCAAGGACCGTTACTCCCTCGCGCAGACGAAGGCCAAGCTGGCGGAGTTCCGCGCCGCCTCGCCCGTCTTCGGGGACTTCCTCGGCTGGGCCATGATGAGCTGCACCAACTGGCCCGTCCCGGGCGCCTGGAACACCCCGGACGTGTCGGCCCCGGGCGCGGCGCCGATCCTGGTGATCGGCAACACCGGTGACCCGGCGACCCCGTACGAGGGCGCGCGCAAGATGGTCGAGCGGCTGGGCCCCGGCGTCGGTGTGGAGCTGACGTACAAGGGCGAGGGCCACGGCGCGTACAACAGCGGCGACAAGTGCGTCCAGGAGGCGGTCAATTCCTACCTGCTGGACGGCAAGGTCCCGCCCGCGAACACCGTCTGCACGGCCGCCCCCGCCTCGCCGCCCCCGCCCCCGTCCGCCCCCGCCCCGGTGCCGTCCTCCGTGTAGGGCAAGCGGCTCCGGGAGGCCGGCTCCTCGCGAAGGCCGACGGTGCGGGACGCGCCGGAGGGGCCGTACCCCACTCGATCGAAACGAGCGGAGTACGGCCCCTCCGGGTGACTGCCTAGTAGACGGGCTTGTCGGGCTCGATCTGGTGGACCCAGCCGATGACGCCGCCGCCGACGTGGACCGCGTCCGCGAAGCCGGCGGACTTCAGGATCGCGAGGACTTCCGCACTGCGGACACCCGTCTTGCAGTGCAAGACGATGCGCTTGTCCTGCGGCAGGTCCTGGAGGGCGGTGCCCATCAGGAACTCGCCCTTGGGGATCAGCTTCGCGCCGGGGATCGAGACGATCTCGTACTCGTTGATCTCGCGGACGTCGATGATCTCGATCGGCTCGTCGGTGTCGATCCACTCCTTGAGCTGCTTGGGAGTGATCGTCGCGCCGAGCGCGGCCTCCTGGGCCTCCTCCGACACGACGCCGCAGAAGGCTTCGTAGTCGATGAGCTCGGTGACGGTCGCGTTCGGACCGCAGACCGCGCAGTCGGGGTCCTTGCGGACCTTGACCTGCCGGTACTGCATCTCCAGGGCGTCGTAGATCATCAGGCGGCCGACCAGCGGCTCGCCGACGCCGGTGAGGACCTTGATGGCCTCGGTGACCTGGATGGACCCGATGGACGCGCAGAGCACGCCCAGCACGCCGCCCTCGGCGCAGCTCGGGACCATGCCCGGCGGGGGCGGCTCCGGGTAGAGGCAGCGGTAGCACGGGCCGTGCTCGGACCAGAAGACCGAGGCCTGGCCGTCGAAGCGGTAGATCGAACCCCAGACGTACGGCTTGTTCAGCAGGACGCAGGCGTCGTTCACGAGGTAGCGCGTGGCGAAGTTGTCCGTGCCGTCGACGATGAGGTCGTACTGGCTGAAGATCTCCATCACGTTCTCGGCTTCGAGCCGCTCTTCGTGAAGGACCACGTTCACGTACGGGTTGATGCCCAGCACGCTGTCGCGGGCCGACTCGGCCTTGGAACGGCCGATGTCCGCCTGGCTGTGGATGATCTGGCGCTGGAGGTTCGACTCGTCGACCTCGTCGAACTCCACGATGCCCAGCGTGCCGACGCCGGCCGCGGCCAGGTACATGAGGGCGGGCGAGCCGAGGCCGCCCGCGCCCACGGCCAGCACCTTGGCGTTCTTCAGGCGCTTCTGGCCGTCCATCCCGACATCCGGGATGATCAGGTGGCGGGAGTACCGACGGACCTCGTCAACGGTGAGCTCAGCAGCTGGCTCTACCAGGGGTGGCAGCGACACGGGGACTCCGTAGATGGTGACGTCTTAACGGTGGTTCTTCCCGTAACACTGCCACGCCCTCCTTCATTCCGAGACACCCGGTCCGATCCGCGAGACGATTTCGTCCCAGTACCCGGGCATCGACGCCCACGGGTCCCGTGCCGCGGATCCGCGCCGGTCGGTGAACCAGACGGTTCCCGCGCCCTGCCAGCGGGCGATCCGCATCGCCTCCTCCAGGTGCGTGCGCGGGACGCCGTGGACGAGGTGGCAGAACCGCTCCGGGGGATGGTCCGCCGTCCACTCGGCCACCTGCGACCACCGGTAGTCGGCCCAAGTGCCGGAGAAGGTGACCAGTTGGTCCGCGGTCCGCGCGTACCCCTCGTACGGGTGGGTGCCCTGTCCGAGGACGATCCGCAGGCCCTCCCCGAGCCCCCGCAGGGCGTCCGCGACCCGGCGCACGGAGTCGAGCTCCGCCCGGCCGGCCGGGGCGTCCGCGAGGAAGAAGCCGCCGACTCCGTACCAGTCCCGGAAACGGTGCGCGTCGGAGATCAGCTCTCCGAAGGACCGCTTTCCGTCTCGCATCGCGAGACGGCCGAGGACCGTGCCGCCGGCGCCCCGGAGCTTCGCGGCCGCCTCGGTGCAGTGCGGGTCGGGCCGGCCGCCCGGCCCGTCCGTGACGTTGAGCACCGCCCAGTGCAGCGGGGTCCCGGGCCGGGTCAGCTCGGCCCATTCCACCGGGGCCAGCAGCGGATGCGCGTACCCGGGGGCGCCGAGGCCGAGGTCGCCGGTCCCGGTGGCCGCCGTGGCCGCCGGAGTGCTCAGATGCGGCACGCCGCCTCCATCCAGATGTCCGCCAGGGACTCCTCCAGATTGATCCGGGGCCGCCAGCCGAGCCGGTCGCGGGCGGTACGGACGTCCGCCTGCTGCCAGGCTCCGCAGCCGTCCGGGTAGGGGTACGGGGGCTGCGCGGCCTGCGCCGCGGCCAGTTGCTCCGCGGTGGCCTCGGTGCGCGGGGAGCCGATGGCGGCGAGACCGGCGGGCCGGCCCGGGAGCCCGTGCTGGCCGGGATGCCCGTGCTGGCCGTGCTGGCCGTGGTGCGGTACGTCGAGCTCGTGCAGCGAGCCCGCGTATCCGGCGACGCGCGCCAGTACGGACGCCGCGTCACGCAGCCGGACCGCCCGCCCGGTGCCGATGTTGACCACGCCCTGGGCCGCGGACAGCGAGGCGGCGTGCACCGCCCGCGCCACGTCCCGTACGTCGACGAAGTCGCGCTGGACGCCGAGCCCGCTGAGCTTGAGCTCGCCGTCCCCGGACTGCATGGCGCGCCGCATCGCCTCGGCCAGCCGGCCGAGGGGGGATCCGGCCGGGGTGCCGGGGCCGACGGGCGAGAAGACCCGCAGGACCACGGCGTCGAGCCCCGATCCCAGCACCAGCTCGGTGGCGGCCAGCTTGCTCACGCCGTACGGTCCACCCGGTCTCGGCACGGCGTCCTCAGCCGTGGACGAACCGGGCTGGCTGGGCCCGTACTCGGCGGAGCAGCCGAGCTGGACGAGCCGGGCTCCGCAGCCGCTGCGGCGCAGCGATTCGCAGATGGTGGCGACGGCCACGGTGTTGTGCCGGGTCAGTTCCCGGGCTCCGCCGCGGGTGGCGCCCGCGCAGTTGATGACGACGCCCGGGTGGACGGCGTCGAGGAACCGGGTGAGGGCGCCGGGGCTCCCGGTGGCGAGGTCGAAGCGGACGTCGGCGTCGTCGCCGCGGCCGAGCGCGGTGAGCTGGACCGCGGGGTCGGCGAGCAGACGGTCCGCGACGTAGCGGCCGAGGTAGCCGTTGGCTCCGATCAGCAGCACCCTCATCGCGCGGCCCCTTGGTCGGTTGGCTGGCCGGTCATGTCCTGTGTCTCCTTGCGGGGTGGGTCGGTCCGGGGTTCGGGGTACGGGGGTACGGGCGCTTCGGTGTCGGTCCGAAGGGCTCAGGAACGCGCATGCGCGGAAGCCCGCGACAGGGCGAGGACGGCGGGTACGAGGAGTCCCGCCGCGGCGACGAGGGGCGCCGCCGGGATCGGGAGCAGGGCGACGGCCAGGGCCGCCGCGGCGCCCCGGCGCGGAGCGCCGTGGGCGAGCATCAGGCGGGTCAGGAACAGCAGCACCGCGAGCGGTACGGCCGTGGACGGCGGGGCCCCGGCCACCGCGGCCGCCCCCGCGGCGGCCGCGGTGAACAGCAGGACCGTGCCGGCGAGCAGCGGCTTCACCCCGTCGGCGAAGTCCTCCAGGGCCGGGCTCGCGGCGAGCCTGCGCCGGGCGCGGGCCGCGAACCAGGCGCCCGCCACGTACCCGGGGGCGACGGCCAAGGCCAGGGCGGCCCCGAGCGCGGTTCCGTGGCGCAGCACGGCCCAGCCGACGACGGCCCCGGCGAGCAGGTACACGGCGGCGGCGGTCCGGCCCGCGGCGGCGGACCACCCGGGCCGGACGGGGCGCCCGAGGCCCGCGACGGCGGCGAGCACGGCGAGGGCTCCGGCCCAGGGCACCCCGGCGGCGGCGGCTCCGAGGGCGAACGCCCCGGGGAGCACGGCGTAGCCGAAGCCCCGTACCGCCCGGGGGTCGGCCGGGAGTCCGGCGGGCGCGGCGGGCGGGGCCTGGGCCCTGGTGGTGCGGGCGTAGAGCTCCTCCGCGAGGGAGAAGACGTCGCGGTGGCGGAAGCGGGCGGCGGTGCGGTCGGTGATGCCGTGCGCTTCGAGTCCGGCGGCGATGTCCAGCGGATCCACCGCGCGCTCGCAGAGCTCGCGGTGGCGGTGGAGTAACGCCTTGACGGGATCCGTGCCGGCCCGGTTCCTGCGGCGCGGGGACGGGTCCGGCGGGTCGACGGGGACGGCTTCGTCCAGGGGAACGGTCACACCGGTGCCTCCGCACTCGTGAGGGGCACGGCGATCCGCGCCGTTTCGGGCGCGGGGACGGACGCGTCGCCGGGTGTCGCGCCGGGCTCGGCTCCGGCGGCCGCCGCGGACTCGGCGCCGGGGTCCGCGCCCGCGGCGGGAGCGGGAGCCGCCGCCCAGGTGGGGGTGGCCCAGTGGCCCGGGACCCGGGCCTCCGGCGGCTGCTCGAACGGGATCCCGGCGCCGGCCCCGTCGAGGCGGGCCGGGCCGTGGGCGAGGAGCCGGAGGTAGGACTCGTGGAAGGCGGTGACGTTCTGCTCGACGGTGAAGAGCTCCAGGGCCCGTGCCCGGGCGGCCGAGCCGAGCCGTTGGGCCCGCTCGGGGTCCCCGAGCAGCGAGACGCAGGCCTCGGCGAGCGCGCGCGGGTTGCGGGGCGGGACCACGAGTCCGGTTCCGCCGATCACCTCGCAGACGGCGCCGACGTCGGTGGAGACGGTGGCGCGGCCGCAGAACATCGCCTCGGCGAGGGTGATGGGGAAGCCCTCGATGACGGAGGAGAGCACCACGACCCGACCGGCGCCGTAGGCGTCGGCGGGGCACGGGGCCTCGGGTCCGCCGATCTCCTCGAAGGTGACCGGGTTCTCGCCGACCGCGTGCGCGTCGGCGGCCTCGTCCGGGAAGAGCTGCGCGGCGAGGGAGCGGCAGTCGCCGAGGTATCCGGGGACCACGGCCGTCGCGAAGATCCGCAGCCGGGCGCCCGGTCGCGCCCTGCGGACCTCGGCGAAGGCGTGCAGCAGGGCGATCAGGTCCTTCGCGGGCTCCACCCTGCCGACCCATACGAGCGTGTCGGGGTCCCCGCAGGCGGGGTCCTCGCCGACGGCGGCGAATCGGTCCGCCTCCATCCCGGGGTAGACCGTCCGCTGCCGGTCGCGGGGCGCCCCGCAGCGCTCTTGCCAGCGCCGGGCGTGTGCGTTGCCGGGGGTGAGCAGGTCGGCCTGGGCGTAGATCTCGCCGGCCAGCCGGGTGTGGAAGGCGGCGAGCAGGGCCCGCACGGCCGGCCGCTCTCCCTGCGCCGTGTGCTCCAGGTAGTGGGCCCGTAGCTGGACCCCGTACTCGGTGACCAGGAGCGGTACCCCGAAGAAGCGTTTGGCCAGGAGCCCGGGCAGCGCGGCCACGCCGCCGGCGGCCGCGTGGCAGACGTCGGCCTCGCGCAGGTCCTCGTACCAGTCCAGGGACAACGGGCGCAGCAGGCGCTCCAGTTCGTCCACGAACTCCAGGAGGTCCGTGACCTGGGCCCGCTGTACGGTCCTGTCCGCCCCCGGCGCGCGACAGGCGGACTCCACCGCCCGTACGGCCGTCTCGGAGCGCAGCGCCGCGCACAATCCGCCGTGCTGGCGGGCGAGTTCGGCGAGCGCGTACAGCCCGTCGGCGAACCGTGCGGGGTCGGCGGCGCAGATTCCGCGGACCAGCTCGGTGAAGGCTGCGGCGAAGCGGCGGCGCTCGCGGCGCCCGTAGCTGCGGCCGTCGTCGGCCGGGGCCCACAGCGGGGCCGTGCGCACCCGGGTGACGTGGGCGGGCAGCGGCACGTGGCCGCGCTCTTCCTGTTCGGCGCTGCGGCTCAGGGCGTAGAGCTCGAACTCGTGCTGCGGGAGCCCGCGCACGAGGCGGTCGCACCACAGCCTCGCTTCCCCCGTGGCATACGGATAGCCGCCTTCGGTGAGCAGTCCGATCCGCACGAGTGGTACCCCCGATCTCCCGTTACGGGCGGTCGCCGTGGGTCCGGCGACCCGCCTGGGACGAACTCAAGCGGATATGCCGAAGGCGCGACGGACGGTTGTCCGTCGCGCCACCGGAAGGGGTGAAGAGTCGTAACTTTCCCGTACGGTTCGCGTTCGAGCACGCTAAGAACTACTACGCACCCTCAGGAGCACGTGCGGGACGGCCCGGACCGGGGCGCGCACGCGCGGGGGCGGGGCCGAGGCGCCCGCCCCCGCCGACGGCCTGCCGCGCGGTCCGTCAACTCCCCGGAAAGACCCAGGGGTTGGCCTTGCACTGGATGCCACCGATGTCCAGGGCCTTCGTCTGCTGCTGCATGATCGGGGCGAGTTCGCCCGGCGTCTTGCAGTTCACGTGCCCGTGCCCGAGCCGGTGGCCCACCTCGTGGTTGACCAGCATCTGGCGGTAGGCGGACATCTGGTCCGCGCCGTACGTCGCCGAGCCCTGCGCCCAGCGGTACGCGTTGATCATCACGCGCTCGGTGGACGCGGAATCGCAGGAGACGTTGTCGACGGTGGTGTCCAGGCCGGACTTGCGGCACCAGATCCCGGTGGTCCCCGGACTGGCCAGCGTGATGACGAAGTCGGCCTCGCCGCCGGGCACCCGTTCGAAGGTCTTCGTACCGCCGTGGCCCCAGCTGCGGTCGTCGTTCAGGGTGCGGTGGACGGCCTCGGCGAACAGCTGCGCGTCCAGGCCGAGCCCCTGCTCCACGTCGACGCGGTAGCGGACCAGCTTGCCCTTGCCCGGGGCGGGCGCGACTCCGGGCACGGTGTCGAAGGTGCCCGGCCCCTTCAGCTTCTCGTCGATCGGGAACTGCTGCGCCATCTTCTCCTCGTACGAGAGCTCCGGCGCGGCCAGGGCCACGCCGGAGCTCACCGGAGTCGGCCGGCCCTCGGAGCGGGAGGCCGCGGAGTTCCCCTGGGCGGAATGGCGGCCGGCGCCGTCGGTGGCGGCGCGCACGGCGGCCTGGTCGCCGTCACCCTCGGAGGCCACCTGGCCCGCGACGACGACGGCGAGCACCGTGGTGACGGCCGCGGCGGCCATGCCGGTGTACGCGCGCACCTTGGAGCCGCGCCCCGGCAGCGGGGCCACCGGCTCCTCGACGGGCTCGGCCGGCCGGCGGGGTGCGGGAATCCGGCGGTGCGAGCCGGTGGCGGTGAAGGCGTCCTCGGCCCCGGGCGCGGCACCGGGCACGGGGTCCGCGGCAGGACCTGCCGCGGTCACGGTGATCCGGCGGTGGGAGCCCGTCGAGGTGACGGCGCCCTCCGCCCCGGCCACCGAGACCCGGCGGTGCGAGCCGGTGGCGGTGAAGGCGTCCTCGGCCCCGGGCGTGAAGACCCTGCGGTGGGAGCCCGTGGAGGTCAGCGGCGAGTCCGGCGTGACCTGCGGGAAACCGACGGCGGGGGTCCCGAAGGCCGGGGTGTCCCCCTCGCGCGGCGGCGCCCCGGGGGCGGAGGGCCGGGCGGTCGGCATTCCGCGCCAGTCCCCGTACACGGAGGAAGCGGTGGAGGCGGTGGGAGCGGACGCCGCGGGGACGGGGGCCGAGCGGGCGGAAGCCGCCCGTGCGGTCGCGGGACGCGGAGCGAACCCCCCGCCGAATCCCCCGCCCGGTTCGCGCTGCTCGGGGTGTCCGCCCCGGGTGCCCGGCACCGGCTCGTGGCGCGGCGGGGGCACGAACCCGTGGGGGGCCGCGAACCCGTGGGGGGCCGCGGCACGGGCGGCGGAGGCCGCGGCCGGCGCGGCCGGGGCGGCCGGGGCGGCCGCCTGGAACCCGGCCCGGCCGGCCGGTTCCGGATGGCCGGGGCCCGGAGCCGGGGCAGGCTCCTTGCGGCTATGTCGTCCCACGGCCCTCAGCCCTTTGTGTCTTCGTCGGTATGCGCATCCACGTCCACGTCCACGTCCGCACCGCTGGTGTCGTTCAACAGCCCCCGGAAAGCGGCCTCGACCACCTCGGGGTACTCCATCATCGCCACGTGCCCGGCCTCGGGCAGGCACAGCAGGCGCGAACCCCGGTAGGCGGCCGCGGCCTTGCGGGCCATGCGGTACGCGACCAACTGGTCCCGGCCACCGTAGACCAGGAGCGTCGGAGCGAGTACCCGCTGCGCCTGGCGCCACAGTCCGTGCTGGCCGCCGAGGGTGTACGCGTCGACGATGCCGCGCGAGGACCGGGTCATCGCGTCCCAGAAGTACGGTAGCGCGAGCCGCCGTTCCATCTCCTCGACGGCCGCCGCGAACGCGTCGGACGTCACCCGTGAGGGGTCTCCGTAACAGAGCTGCGTCACCCCCCGGGTGCGCTGCTCGGCACTGAGGTTCCGGGTCAGCCGGTCCAGGACCCCCGCCATGCCGGGTACGGCGAGCAGCGCGGTCGGCACGGCCGACCTCTGCACGCGCAGTTCGGGCAGGGCCGGGGAGATGAGCGTCAGTGTGCGCACCAGGTCGGGGCGGGCGGCGGCGACCCGGGTGGAGACGGCTCCGCCGAGCGAGTTGCCGAACAGGTGCACCGGCCCGCGGCCGGCGGCGTCGAGGTGACGGATCACGGCGCGGGCGAGCCCGGTGACGGAGTAGTCCCGGTCGGCGGGCGGCGGCGACCAGCCGAAGCCGGGCAGGTCCAGGGCCTCGCCGTCGACGGCGTCGGCGAGCCGCCCCATGAGGGCGGACCAGTTCTGCGAGGACCCGCCGAGCCCGTGCACGAAGAGCGCGGGGGGCAGGCCGGCCCGGACCGGCGGCCGGACCCTCAGCGTCATTTCCAGGCCGGGCAGCCGGACGGTGCGCAGCTGCTCCCCCTCGGCCATCCGCACGGCTCCCACCTGGGAAGACGACTCGGCGGTGGACCGCACACCCGGCAGCTCGGTCGAAGACATGGGGCAATGTTACGAGACGATCACGCCCGGTCCGTTGTGTTCGCGGTCACAGCCGCTTGGGAAGCCCCCTGGCGGGGTATCCGCGATCCTCCTAGGCTCATAAGAGGAAAGGGGAGTCCCATGACTGTCGACCCTGCGGAACCGGACACCTTCCAGGAGGAACTGCGGGAATCCCCGGGAGCGGAGGCCCCCGAGGCGGACGCGGCGGAGCAGAACGCGGAACTGGTTCCGAGCGAGGACGACGAGCTCACCGGCCTGGGTCTGCGCGAGGCCGCCGACGGGGATGCCGTGGAGCAGACCCGGGTGGTGCCCCTCGACGAGGACGACTACCGCTGAGCGGACGCCGGCCGCCACGTACCGCCGCCGGACCGTCGTACCGCCGCCGCCTGCCGCTGCCCTCCCAGCGGCCCCGCCCTGACCAGCATCTCCGGTGGGTGACCGGAGGTCCGTACCGCGAGAAAACTCGGCTTGGACCCTCCAGATTCGGTTACCGAAAAGTACGATGGCGGCGCGGCGCAAGGCGCACTGTGTTCTAGAGAAAGTGGGAGGCGGCGTGACAGCCATCGAGCAGACCGAGGCAGCGCGTCCGCGGGGCACGCGACTTCCGCGCCGGGCCCGGCGCAACCAGCTCCTGGGCGCTGCCCAGGAGGTCTTCGTCGCGCAGGGTTATCACGCTGCGGCCATGGACGACATCGCGGAACGTGCCGGAGTCAGCAAGCCGGTGCTCTACCAGCACTTCCCCGGCAAGCTCGACCTCTACCTGGCGCTCCTGGACCAGCACTGCGAGGCCCTTCTGGTCGCGGTGCGGACGGCGCTCGCGTCGACGAACGACAACAAGATGCGCGTCGCCGCGACCATGGACGCGTACTTCGCCTACGTCGAGGACGAGGGCGGCGCCTTCCGGCTGGTCTTCGAATCGGACCTGACGAACGAGCCGGCGGTGCGCGAGCGCGTCGACCGCGTCTCGCTCCAGTGCGCCGAGGCCATCTCCGACGTCATCGCCGAGGACACCGGGCTGTCGAAGGACGAGTCGATGCTGCTGGCCGTGGGTCTGGGCGGGGTCTCGCAAGTCGTGGCCCGGTACTGGCTGTCGAGCGAGAGCCCGGTCGCGCGCGATACGGCGGTGGGGCTGCTGACCTCGCTGGCCTGGCGCGGAATCGCCGGTTTCCCCCTGCACCCGACGGATGTCTGAGCCGCGCCGCCCGGCCGCCCGCCGCTCGCCCGCCGGCGCGCCGAGCGGCCCCCGTACCGCCTCCTGAAGCCCGCCTGACGGGCTGCTGTTCGCTGCGAGCGTTTACGCCGTGCGGCGGACAGCTCCGCTCTCCGGGCTAATGTGGACCGGGTAACGGCGCGGCAGATCGCGCGAACGGGACCGTCGGAGGGACAAGGCCGTGGAGGTCAAGATCGGCGTGCAGCACGCACCCCGGGAGATCGTGCTCGAGAGCGACCTGAGTGCCGAGGAGCTGGAGAGCATCGTCACCGCCGCCCTCACCGGGTCGGCCGCGCTGCTGAGCCTCACGGACATCAAGGGCCGCAAGGTCCTGGTGCCGTCCGACCGCCTGTCGTACGTCGACCTGGGCGAGCCCAGCGTGCGCAAGGTCGGTTTCGGCGCGCTCTGAGCAGCGCACGGAGAACCGTCGAGAGCGGCCCGGTGGAGTCATCCACCGGGCCGTTTCCGTCTCCTCCGCTTCGGGTAGGAGCGCTGTGAGACACCGTCCCGTACGCCCCCGTCGCTTTGGGAGGAAGGAACCCCCATGCTGCTGATCGAGGCGCTTGGCTCCGCTCTGCTGGGCCTGGCCCTGTCCGGAGCGGCGGTCCGAGTCCTCGCGCGGCGGCTGCCGGAGCCGAGGACGGTGCTGGTGAGCGGGATCGCGGGAGCCCTCTTCGGCGCGTACCTGACGCACACGGCGCTGGGCCCCGGGCACAACTCCCTGCTCGCGACGTTCACCGGCGGCGTGCTGGTGTCGGCGGTGGTCCTCTCCCTGCTGCTGCGCCCGGCCCAGCAGAGCGGGAGGCCGTCCCCCCGGACTCCGTTTTCGGTACCGACGCGGGGCTGAGTGACCCTCCTGCCTCCCCGAAGGCGGACGACTGACGACGCCGCCCCACGGCGCCCCCGCTTCACGACGACGTACGCCGGCCCCGGCGCGGACTTCCGCGCCGGTCCTGCTCACGGTCTGAGCGGGTCCTCCTCGGGCTCGTGGGTCGCGGGGGTGTCGGTCT